>CAJPRB010000092.1:0-6541 GCA_905372925.1 uncultured Streptococcus sp. | reverse complement strand
AGCAGACATTCTACATCCGCTATTGACTGTTCGAAGCCTTTTTTCATAGTTTGGGCGACTTCTTCTGCTATCAAACTTTCCTTAAAAGAATCGGGTGCAATTACAATTTTCATAGTTCCCTCTCATTCTAAGAAATCAATCAAAGGAAGAACTTCCAAAAAATCCCTCGTATCTACATGACAAGCTATCTCTGCTTTTACGACCTCTTTGGCACAAAAGGCTATACCGTGGCCTGCTGTCTTTAACATCAAGAGGTCATTGGCACCATCACCGATAGCAATCGTTCTTTCTTTGGGTAGTTCTAATTCCTTTCTCCATTTCTCAAAAGTAGCATTTTTTACTTGACCTGTCACAATTTCACCAACTAGTCGACCTGTTAAAAAAACGTCTTTAACTTCTAACTGGTTGGCAGAGAAATAGGAGATACCAAGGGATTTTGCTAATCTCTCAACTATTGGTGTAAATCCACCAGACACTAGACCGACTAGAATGCCATTCTTTTGAAGTATGGAGATAAATTCTTGAGCATTTTTGGACAGATGAATGTATTTGAAGACAGTATCAAAGACCGAAACCGGAAGGCTTTTTAACAAAGCTACCCTCGCTCGTAAACTCCTTTCAAAGTCCAGTTCACCTCGCATTGCCTGGCTTGTAATCTGCGATATTTCTTCTTCGCAACCTGCTTCTCTTCCTAAAAGATCAATCACTTCCTCTGCTATCAGGGTGCCATCAACATCCATGACACAGAGGCCCATTACTTGAGTCATCACTTCTCCTCTTTTCTAAACAGCCCAAAAATCGTATGAAAGAATCATACGATTTTATCTATTAGTTGACTAAACTATGGTACAAGTCCAGGTAAGATTTGCAGGCTGTATCCCATGAGAAATCGCATTCCATAGCTTGTTTTTGTAGATTTCTCCAAACGTCCGGCTGGTACTTATAAACATCCAAGGCTGTTTGGAAACTCCAGTTAAGCCAGTATGGTGTTAAATTGTCAAAGCTAAATCCAGTACCAGTTCCTTCGATCGGATTGAAGGATTGAACCGTATCACGCAAGCCACCCACTTCATGAACCAATGGTAGAGTTCCATAGCGCATAGCCATCATTTGAGATAAGCCACATGGTTCAAAACGACTTGGCATGAGGAAGAGATCACAAGCTGCGTAGATTTCTTGAGCGAGCTTGACATCAAAAGTGATATTTGCTGATAGCTTGTCAGGATAGACTTGAGCAAACCATGAGAAAGAGTGTTCAAAAGCCGGGTCACCTGTTCCTAAAAGGACTATTTGAACGTCCTCCTGTAAGAAACGATGCAAGCTTTCTACAACGACATCAAAACCTTTTTGGCGTGTCAAACGAGAGACAATTCCAACTAGCGGAACATCTGCTCTCACAGGTAACCCAACTCTCTCTTGCAATTTTGCTTTGTTTTGTGCTTTTCCTGACAAGTCATCCTTATCAAAATGATAGTCTAAAAGAGCATCTGTCTCTGGATTATAGAGATCAGTATCGATTCCATTAACAATACCCAAAACCTTACCCGACTCCATACGAAGAATCTGATCCAAGCCACAACCGAATTGGCTAGTCATAATCTCATGTGCATAGCTAGGAGATACGGTTGAGACACGATCCGCGTAGAGAATACCTGCTTTCATCCAGTTAAGACAGTCATTCCAACGAAGGGTTCCATCAGCATACCGTTCAAATCCTACACCGAACAAATCCCACAACATTCCTTCAGAAAATTGACCTTGGAATTCCAAATTATGAATAGTTAAAACGGTTCTGATTCCTTGATATGCCTGAATCCATCTGTATTTTTCCTTCAAGAGAAAAGGAATCATAGCGGTGTGATAATCATGGGCATGGAGAATATCTGGAATGAAATCAATTCGCTCCATGGCTTCAAGAGCAGCCAGTTGGAAGAAGGCAAAACGTTCACCATCATCGAAATCTCCGTAAACATGACCTCGGAAGAAATACGTTTGATTGTCTACGAAGTAGAAGGTAACACCATTCAAAACGGTCTTCTTAATACCACAGTACTGTCTACGCCATCCTACACTCACTTCAAAATGAAGAACATCCTCAATCTGGTCGCCGAACTTAGCCTCTACCATGTCATAGTAAGGTAAGACAACCGCAACTTCATGCCCAGCCTTTACCAGTGATTTAGGAAGAGCGCCAATAACGTCTCCCAAACCACCTGTTTTTGAAAAGGGTGCACCCTCTGCTGCTACGAATAAAATTTTCATGAATGAATATCCTCTGTAACTTTTTCGCCTTTTTTGACTACAACTGGGTGTTCTGCAGTACCGCGAATAACGACACCGTCAGCAACTTCAACCCCTTTGTCCAAGATTGCATACTCAACTTGGGCACCTTGACCAATCACAACACGTGGGAAGAGAAGGCTGTCTTTAACTAGACTATCCTTATGAACGTGAATATTACGTGATAGGACTGACTGAACTACTTCACCCTCTATGATACTACCAGAGGCGAACTGCGAAGTACTTACCTTAGAGGTGTTTGAATAGTAAGTTGGTTCTTCATTCTTAACCTTGGTATAAATCTTTTGGTTAGGTGAGAATAGAGAGTAGAATTTTTGAGACTCCAGCATATCAATATTGGCTTGATAATAGGATTGAACAGAGTGAACATTGGCTAGGTAGCCAGTGTATTCATAAGCAAAAGCACCTTCTTTAGCTGCCAACTCACGTAAAACATAGCGTAATTTTTCTGGGTATTCTTTTTGAACTTCTTCTTCCAAACGCTTAATCAACCACGGAGTGTCCACAACAAAGATATCTGTAGACATGTTGAAAAGTTCATCTGTTGATTTGGCATCAAAAAGTTTATGAGAAAGAACACGGTCTGTTTCATCGACCTCCAAGATGGCATTAACATCTGAAATATCCTTTTTAGGTAATTTCTTATAAACAACTGTAATCGGACGACCGGCAGTAGTATGTAAATGGAATACTTGATTGAGGTCAATATTCACCACGATATCACAGTTAAGTGCAACCGTCTGATTTGATCCTGAACGTTTCAAATAAGTGAGAAGCTGTTGGTAATATTCTTTCCCAACTGTGCTACTTTCAACACGCGTATTATAAATACCTAGATAGTAGTGACTGAGAAGGGTAGATAAGCCCCACTCACGTCCTGAACGAATGTGGTCAAAGACTGAACTGATATTATCTTGTTGGAAAATTCCAAAGACACTACGAACACCAGCATTTGCAAGGCTAGAAAGAGGGAAGTCGATCAAACGATATTTTGCTCCAAATGGCAAGCTAGCCACCGGACGGTGTTCTGTTAACGTTGACATATCGTGAAAACCAACGGTGTTTCCTAAAATGGCTGAATATTTATCAATCTTCATCTGTTGCTACCCCCACTACTTCATCATATCCTACTACTTGTACTTCGTCTGTTCCATCAATTTCGACACCTTCAGAAATAACAGCACCTTCACCAATGATGGCACGTTTAATTTTTGCACCTTTTCCGATAATGGCACCACTCATGATTACAGAGTCTACTACTTCAGCACCCTCACGTACTTGCGCTTCTGTTGAGAGAATAGAATGCTTAACAGTTCCATCCACGAGACAGCCATCCACAACTAAAGAATCTTCTACATGAGCGTGTTTTCCAATAAAGTTTGGTGGTGAAATCAAGTTCCGTGAGTAGATTTTCCACTGACGATCACGACTATCCAAAGCGTTATTTGGATCAATGTATTCCATATTTGCTTCCCATAGAGACTCGATAGTACCAACGTCTTTCCAGTAGCCTTTGAATTCATAAGCATAAACGCTTTCTCCAGACTCAAGGTAATTTGGAATAACGTTTTTACCAAAGTCTGACATATCTACCTTGTTCTTTTCAGCAGCTACCAGCATATTACGGAGACGTTGCCAATCAAAGATATAAATCCCCATAGAAGCTTTGGTAGACTTAGGTTCGGCTGGTTTTTCTTCGAATTCAACGATACGGTTATTGGCATCCGTATTCATGATACCAAAACGGCTAGCTTCTTTGAGAGGTACGTCTAGGACAGCTACTGTCAAACTGGCATTGTTATCCTTATGGGACTGAAGCATGTCATCATAGTCCATCTTGTAAATATGGTCACCAGAAAGGATCAAAACATATTCTGGGTTAACACTGTCGATGTAGTCAATGTTTTGGTAGATAGCGTGGCTAGTCCCTTCAAACCAACGGTTTCCTTCACTTGCAGAGTAGGGTTGAAGGATAGAAACACCTGTGTTAATGCCATCTAGTCCCCAGCTCGAACCATTTCCGATATGGTTGTTCAAGGCAAGAGGTTGATACTGTGTAATCACACCGACATTGTGAATCCCAGAGTTAGCACAGTTTGAAAGCGCGAAGTCAATAATACGGTAGCGCCCACCGAATTGCACGGCTGGTTTAGCAATGCTTTGAGTGAGTTTTCCGAGACGTGTTCCTTGCCCACCTGCAAGGATCAAAGCTAGCATTTCATTCTTCATTTTCTACTCCTTTTTGGGTTTTATTTGTGACAGTTTTAGTTGGTTTCAAGCGACGTTTAATCTTCCAGATACTTGCCCCCATAGCTGGCAAGGTGAAGGTCAAGGTCTGCTCATAATCCTTCCATAATCCTTCTTGGGTTTGAACCGTTTGGTTGTATTCTTTCCAGACACCACCCCATTGTTCCAATTCTGTATTCCAAACTTCTTCATAAACTCCCGCGACAGGAAGTCCGATTGTAAAGTCTTTTCGTTCAACAGGCGCCATATTAAAGATACAGACTAGTATTTCACCCTTTTTACTCTTACGAATAAAGGAAAGGACACTCTGATCTCTATTATCCGCATCGATAATTTCGATGCCATCATAACTGGTATCAATTTCCCATAGACAGCGATGATCTTTATAGAATTGATTCAGTTGAGAAGTGAAGTACTTCATCTTGGCATTCATCGGATCTTCTAGATTAGACCATTCCAACTGCTCTTCAGACTTCCATTCTAGGAATTGCCCGTACTCACTACCCATGAACAACAATTTCTTACCTGGATGACAAATTTGATAGGTGTAGAGATTACGCAGACCTGCGAACTGATTGTAGCGATCACCCCACATCTTATGCATCATGCTCTTCTTACCATGAACCACTTCATCATGTGAAAAAGGTAGGAGATAGTTTTCATTGAAAACATACATAAAGCTGAAAGTTACCAAGTTGAAATCATACTTACGATAAATCGGGTCTTCCTCGTAGAAACGGAGAATATCATTCATCCAGCCCATATTCCACTTGTAGTCAAATCCTAGACCACCCATTTCTTTCATACCAGTAATCTTTGTTGCTGATGAACTTTCTTCTGCAATCATCATCACATCTGGATGCGCTAACTTGATAACAGTGTTCAAACGTTGAAGGAAATAGTAGCCTTCGTAGTTGAGATTGCCACCGTCTTTGTTTGGAGTCCAAGGAGCATTATCATAGTCTAGGTAGAGCATATTGCTAACTGCATCCACTCGAATACCGTCTAAATGATAAAAGTCAATCCAGAATTTAATGCTAGAAATCAAGAAGGACTGAACTTCATTCTTCCCAAGGTCAAAGTTAAGAGCTCCCCAACCATAGTTATGGGCCTTATTGTGGTCTTGGTATTCAAAAGTTGGTGTTCCATCGTAATAAGCAAGGGCGTCATCGTTGATGGTAAAATGACCTGGAACCCAATCCACAATTACACCAATATTGTTTAAATGACATTCCTCAACAAAATCTTGGAATTCTTCTGGTCGCCCGTAAGAATGCTCCATAGCAAAGTAACCCATAAGCTGGTAGCCCCAACTTAATCCAAGTGGGTGAGCCATTAAAGGCATAAACTCGATGTGAGTGTAGTTCATCTCAACAAGGTATGGAATGAGTTCTTCCTTAAGTTGTGCAAAGCTGTATGGACTACCATCTGGATTTCTCTTCCAAGATCCAGCGTGGGCTTCATAAATATTGACTGGTCTCTCAAAAAAGCCCCAGCGTTTTCTCCTAGCTAGCCAAAGACCATCTTTCCATTTTTTCTCTGGAATATCAGTCAGGATGGCTCCAGTCTCTGGGCGAGCCTCAAAACGAACCGCCAACGGATCAATTTTCATAATCTGGTGCCCATTTGCACGCGTGATATGATACTTATAAATCTGCCCTTCATGAGCCAGACTTGTGAAGACTTCCCAAACACCCGATTCATTCCGTACCATAGGAATTTGGTGCTCTGTCCAGTTTGTAAAATCACCAACTAAGTGCACAGCCTGAGCGTTAGGTGCCCAAACACGGAAAGTAAAACCAATTTCTCCGTCTTTTTCCTCTTTATGTGCTCCTAGATAGTGCTGAAGATGAAAATTTTCTCCAGTAGTAAAGGTTCTCAATGCTTCTTGATTATTCATCCAATCCCCTTTCTCAATGTAAGCGTTTTCTATATGTCTATTATACTATCTTTTAAAAGAACTTTCAAGCAGTTTACGGAATTTCTTAAAAAA
>CAJPRB010000091.1:0-6551 GCA_905372925.1 uncultured Streptococcus sp. | reverse complement strand
AAGAGGGAGCGCAATTACTAATTGCAAGTAGTGAAAACCTCAAGAAAAATCGCTATACCATGCTTTCTTTAGTCAATGCTGCTCGTAAGCAGTTGGTGTTATCCGCTCCAAGTCTTCTCAATGAAAATGAGAGCAAGGAATCGGCCTATCTTCAGGAACTGGTGAGTTTTGGATTTAGTCGGATAGAGAAGAAGATTCATCACAAAGGCCTGTCTAAGGATGATATGGGTTCTTATCATAGTCTCTTGTCTAGTCTAGTTGCCTATCACCAGCAGGGCGAGACAAGTAATACTGAGCAAGATTTGACTTTTGTCAAGGTTCTGGCGCGTGTCATGGGGAAAAAACTAAACCAAAAAGGCCTTGCGAATCCAGCTATCCCAACTAGTCTAAGCAGCAAGCAATTAAAAAAAGATACTTTGCAGGCTCTCTATCCCGCTGACAAGGAGTTTTACCTGTCTACGTCTGGTTTGACAGAGTTTTACCGCAATGAATACAGTTATTTCCTCCGTTATGTCTTATGCTTGCAGGAAGAAGTGCGCCTGCGTCCAGATGCTCGCAGTCATGGGAATTTCTTGCACCGTATTTTTGAACGTGCCTTGAAACTGCCTGCTGAGAATTCCTTTGACCAACGTTTGGAACAAGCCATCAAGGAAACCAGCCAAGAACGGGAATTTGAGGCTATTTATCAGGAAAGTTTGGAAGCGCAGTTTACCAAGGAAGTTCTGCTTGATGTGGCTCGGACGACTGGTCACATCCTTCGTCATAATCCAGCCATCGAAATCATCCAAGAGGAAGCAACATTTGGTGGCAAGGACCAGGCCTTTATTAAATTGGATAATGGTCGGAGTGTCTATGTGCGAGGCAAGGTTGACCGTATTGACCGCCTGAAAGCTGATGGAGCGCTAGGTGTGGTGGACTATAAGTCTAGTTTGACCCAGTTCCAGTTTCCTCATTTCTTTAATGGGCTCAATTCCCAACTGCCTACCTATCTTGCTGCCCTTAAAAAGGAAGGGGAACAGAACTTTTTCGGTGCTATGTACTTGGAAATGGCTGAACCTGTCCAATCTCTGATGGCCGTTAAAAGTTTGGCTGGAGCAGTAGCTGAAGCCAGCAAGTCAATGAAATACCAGGGGCTCTTTTTAGAAAAAGAAAGCAGTCATTTGGGAGAATTTTACAACAAAAACAAGGCCAATCAGCTGACAGACGAGGAATTCCAGCTCTTACTAGACTATAATTCCCATCTTTACAAGAAGGCGGCTGAAAAGATTCTAGAAGGCCAGTTTGCCATTAATCCATACACAGAAAACGGCAGAAGTATTGCCCCGTACGTCCAGCAGCATCAAGCTATCACAGGTTTTGAAGCCAATTACCACTTGGGACAAGCCCGTTTTCTAGAAAAGTTAGAAGTAGCTGATGGCAAGCGTTTGGTTGGAGAAAAACTCAAGCAAGCTTGGTTCGAGAAAATGAGAGAGGAGTTGAATCGATGAAGCCCATTTCCTTTTTAACTGAGGAAGAGATTCAAAAACTGCAAGAAGCAGAAGCGAGTTCAAGCAAGGAACAAAAGAAAACAGCCGAGCAAATCGAAGCCATTTATACTGCAGGGCAAAATATCCTAGTTTCAGCTTCAGCTGGTTCAGGTAAAACCTTTGTTATGGCCGAGCGTATTCTGGATCAGTTAGCGCGTGGTGTAGAAATCAGCCAACTCTTTATCTCGACTTTTACTGTCAAGGCTGCTACTGAACTCAAAGAGCGCTTGGAGAAAAAAATCAGCCAACAAATCCAAGAAACCGATGATGTCGAGCTCAAACAACACTTGGGACGCCAGTTGGCAGATCTGCCAAACGCTGCTATCGGAACCATGGACTCTTTCACACAAAAATTCCTTGGCAAACATGGCTATCTGATTGATATCGCACCGAACTTCCGTATTCTGCAAAATGAAAGTGAACAGTTAATCTTAAAGAACGAAGTTTTTCATCAGGTTTTTGAAGACCGTTACCAAGGTGAGAATAAAGAGAAATTTGGTAGCTTGGTGAAGAACTTTGCTGGGCGAGGCAAGGATGAACGAGGTCTGCGCCAGCAAGTCTACAAAATCTATGATTTCCTTCAATCCACCAGCAGTCCCCAAAAATGGCTTAGTGAGTCTTTTCTCAAAGGGTTTGAAGAAGCCGACTTTGTAAATGAGAAAGACAAACTAACTGAGCAAATCAAGCAGGGGCTTTGGGACTTGGAAAGTTTCTTCCGTTATCATCTGGATAACGATGCCAAGGAGTTTCCAAAAGCTGCCTATTTAGAAAATGTGCAGTTGGTTCTGGATGAAATTGGCTCCTTAAATCAAGAGTCCGATAGTCAAGCTTATCAAGCAGTGCTTGCGCGTATTGTTACCATCTCGAAGGAGAAAAATGGTCGAGCTCTGGCTAATTCCAGTCGTAAGGCCGATTTGAAGCCACTGGCTGATGCCTATAACGATGAGAGAAAGGCCCAGTTTTCTAAACTAGGACAACTGGCGGACCAGATAACAATTCTCGACTACCAAGAACATTATCATGAAGACACATGGGATCTAGCTAAAACATTCCAAACCTTTATGAGTGATTTTGTGGAGGCTTATCGTAAACGTAAACGTGAGGAAAATGCCTTTGAATTCGCCGATATCAGCCATTACACCATTGAGATTTTAGAGAATTTCCCACAAGTCCGCGAGGCTTATCAGGAACGATTCCATGAAGTCATGGTTGATGAGTATCAGGATACTAACCACATTCAAGAACGGATGCTAGAATTGCTGTCGAATGGTCACAATCGCTTTATGGTGGGAGATATCAAGCAGTCTATCTACCGTTTCCGTCAGGCAGACCCGCAGATTTTCAACGAAAAATTTCAACGCTATGCGCATAATCCTCAAGAAGGCAAGTTGATTCTTCTTAAAGAAAATTTCCGTAGTAGTTCAGAAGTGCTGTCAGCAACCAACCATGTCTTTGAACGTCTCATGGACCAAGAAGTCGGTGAAATTAACTACGACAGCATGCATCAGCTTGTTTTTGCCAATACCAAACTAACGCCCAATCCTGAGAACAAGGCAGAATTTCTCCTCTACGATAAGGACGACAGTGAGCAAGTGGGCGAAGAGAGCCAAGTAGAAACAAAACTAACAGGGGAAATGCGCTTAGTCATCAAGGAAATCCTAAAGCTCCATCAAGAGAATGGAGTACGGAATTCCAGTTAAAACCGACGGTGAGCAAAACAATTACCTCCAATCCCTAGAAGTACAAGTCATGTTAGACACCCTTCGTGTCATTCACAATCCCCTGCAAGACTATGCTCTGGTTGCACTGATGAAGTCTCCTATGTTTGGTTTTGATGAGGACGAGTTGGCACGCTTATCCCTTCAGAAAGTAGAAGATAAAGTCCAAGAGAATCTCTATGAGAAACTGGTCAATGCTCAAAAACAGGCAGCTAGCCAGAAAGAGTTAATTCATACAGCTCTAGCTGAAAAACTAAGTCAGTTCATGGATATCTTGGATTCTTGGCGCTTATATGCCAAAACACACTCCCTCTATGACTTGATTTGGAAGATTTACAACGACCGTTTTTATTATGACTATGTTGGAGCATTGCCAAACGGACCTGCTAGACAAGCTAATCTCTACGCTCTAGCGCTACGAGCTGACCAGTTTGAAAAGAGTAATTTCAAGGGCTTGTCGCGTTTTATCCGTATGATTGACCAAGTCCTAGAAGCCCAGCACGATCTTGCAAGCGTGGCTGTCGCACCGCCAAAAGATGCAGTAGAACTCATGACTATCCACAAGAGCAAAGGGCTGGAGTTCCCTTATGTCTTTATCCTCAATATGGATCAGGACTTCAACAAGCAAGACTCAATGTCAGACGTCATTCTCAGTCGTCAAAATGGGCTTGGTGTCAAATACATTGCCAAGGTGGAAACAGAAGCAGTAGAAGCCCACTATCCTAAAACCCTCAAACTCTCCATTCCTAGCCTTACGTATACGCAGAATGAGAAAGAACTGCAACTGGCTAGCTATTCTGAGCAGATGCGTTTGCTGTATGTTGCCATGACGCGAGCCGAGAGAAAGCTTTATCTTGTTGGCAAGGGATCTCGTGAAAAGCTAGAAGCCAAGGAATACCCAGTAGCAAATAACGGAAAATTAGATAGTAATACCAGACTGCAAGCCAAGAATTTTCAAGATTGGATCTGGGCTATAACCAAAGTATTTGCCAAGGAAACTCTCAACTTTAGCTATCGTTTTGTTGGTAAAGACCAGCTTACCAGAGAAGCTATTGGTGAATTGGAAAACAAGAGTCCTTTACAAGATAGCTCTCAAGCAGACAACCGCCAGTCAGAAACCATCAAAGAAGCTCTGGAAATGCTGAAAGAGGTGGAAGTTTATAATACTCTTCACCGTGCAGCCATTGAGCTACCAAGTGTTCAAACCCCAAGCCAAATCAAGAAATTCTACGAACCCGTTATGGATATGGAAGGGGTAGAAATTACTAACCAAACTCAATCACCAGAGAAGAAAATCAGCTTTGATTTACCTGATTTTTCAACTGAGAAGAAGGTAACTGGAGCTGAGATTGGTAGTGCAACCCACGAACTCATGCAGAGAATGGACCTGAGTCAGCAACCAACCCTTGCTAGTCTAACAGAAACACTCAAACAAGTTCAAACCAGCCTAGCAGTCAGAGACAAGATCAATCTTTCCAAAATCCTAGCTTTCTTTGATACGCCACTTGGCCAGGAGATTCTCGCTAATACCAGCCATCTTTATCGCGAGCAACCTTTTTCTATGCTCAAGCGAGACCAAAAAAGTCAGGAAGACTTCGTTGTTCGTGGGATTTTGGATGGCTATCTGCTTTATGAGGATCGTATTGTTCTTTTCGACTACAAAACAGACCGCTATGATCAACCAAGTCAACTCATAGACCGATATCGTGGCCAGTTAGCCCTCTATGGAGAAGCTTTATCACGATCCTATTTGATTGAAAACATTGAAAAATACTTGATTTTACTCGGCAAAGACGAGGTTCAAGTTGTAAAAGTATAACCTAGAAAGGAGACCTCATGACACTTCCAGTTAGAAAATCTCTACACGATGCGGTTTTACAGGCTTCAAAAGCCGATACTTGGGATCAAGCTACCAAGGAATGGAATGAAGTTTCCTTGATTTTTAATGGTATTGGGCGCAGTAATTGTATCTGCGGAAATGCGATTAAATACGCTTACGAACTCTTTAACAATGTCACTGGTCAACGTCTCTTTCCTATCGGAAGCGACTGTGTTCGCCATTTTCATCGTATTAGCCTCGACCAGCAACTCGAAGAGGAAGACAAACTTCTCAGAAAACTTGAAAATCTGACTAAAAAAGCCAAAAAGAAGGAAAAATTCAAGGTCAATAAAAGTGACTTTGACGAGCGACTTTTAAAATGGTTTTGGGAAAAAGGTGTTTTCAAAGCTAATCGTGGCAATCAATTCACACCTGAGAGAGACTATCAGCTCTTCCTAGAAGTCTTTCAAGGCGGAAATTGGACCAAGGCAGAGCCGAAAAAGAAGGCTCGTCTAGAAGAAGTACTGGAAAAGTGTATCAAACCCTTTCTACTTGGTAAGTCCGATGATCAATTCTATCTTATCAAACTAGGCAAGGAGAAAATTGACTACGAGCAGCATTTACGGATTCAAGCAGAGAAGGAACGTAGGAAGAGAGATAAAATCGCCAAGCAATATGCTGACAACCTCATTCTTGCTATGGGACCTGCAGAACGAGCCTATCAAGATTACTTTGGCTTTACAGAAACCCTAACCAAAGAAGAACGAAAATGGGAGAAAATTCTCTTTGGAAAAAATAGAGACGAACGGGCTATCAAGGCTAAACAAAACCAAAAGGAGTTGGAAAAGGATCAGCGAATTGCAAATCAAGATCCTATCGAACGAAAGCAGAAGCAGACTTGGCTTCTCAATTCCTATTTTCGGGATTTGCCTGATGAAAAAGCCAGATTTTCTCGGCTTCTATTAGAATATCGAAAAAGTGGAGAAGTACCTTTTTCAAATGATTACTTATCTGAGCATCTCATCGACTTTTTCTACAAGATGAAAGCTTTTGAGTTTGAAATTGCACCAGAACAAGTCCGCGATTTTCTAAAAGAATGCCTTCAGGCAGAACATCTATCATCTGCACAAGAAAGCTGGATTAGAGGGATTTTGACCAACTGTCTTCACCTATTTTTAGATAGATTGCTCATATAGAAAAAATCCTACCATGCATAGACAAGGTAGGATTTATGTATCTCCAAAGATGTACTGATAAAGTTGGACGACTTTCTGAAAACACTGCGTGTCCATTCTTGTTATTTTTTGAGCATTACGTATCCGAAAATCAAAGGTATACAGTTGAAATGGATTGACAGCACCATCTACCTTATCCGACGAGACAGGAACGAGCAAGCCTTTTTCTGCCAAACGTTGTTGGCCATGAGTGATGGGACAGACAGCCACAAAACCAGTTTGCAGGGCGTATTCTCTCCTAGAAACAACCAAG
>CAJPRB010000090.1:0-6637 GCA_905372925.1 uncultured Streptococcus sp. | reverse complement strand
GTGTAATCGCCGCCTGTCTGGCACGGTTATACTGGATTGTCAAATCATTAATGACCTTCTTGGCATTATCAGTCGCTGTTTGCATAGCTGTCATACCAGCGGCATTTTCAGCTGTCTTGGCATCGATAATAGCCCCGTAAATCATACTTTCAGCATACTGAGGCAACAATTGCTCCAAAATTTCTTCTCGGCTCGTTTCCAACTCAAAGGTCAAGCTATACTCTTCATCCGCTTCATTTGGATCCAAGTCAACAATCGGAAGCATTTGTTCCACACGCATTTGACTTGTGAGGGTGTTGACATGGTGATTATAGCAGACATAGAGTTCATCAAAGAGTTCATTTTGGTACATCTCAATCGTTTTTGAAATAATTTTACGAACTTCATCAAAACTTGGTTGGTCGGCCAAGCCCCGCAATTCATAGATTGGTTGAATGCCACGAGCCTTAAAGAAATCAGCCCCCATACCACCAATACAGATGACTTCAAAGTCATCACCATTTGGATGATATTCTTCTTTCAACTCCATAACAGCTTTAAGGATGGAAGCATTATAACCCCCAACCAAGCCACGGTCTGAAGTGATAACGATATAGCCTGTTTTCTTAACTGGACGACTAATGAGCATCGGATTGGTAGAACCACCAGATCCGTTACCATGCAGAATATCCGTCAAAAGCTTACGAACCTTCTGAGCATAAACTTGAAAATTACGTGCTGCTTCTTCAGAGCGACCTAACTTGGCAGCCGATACCATTTGCATGGCATTAGTGATTTGACTAGTATTTTTGGTTGAGGCGATTTTTGTTTTAATATCATTTAGAGATACTGCCATCTGACACCTCTATTCTTATTGGAAGCTGGATTGATCGAGAAACTCTGTAATCGCAGCATCCAAGACTGCTTCTTCTGGCAAGTCTTTTGTTTCACGAATGGTTTCCAAAATCTCTGGATGTTGTGCATCAAAGAAATCATGGAACTCTTCCTCAAAACGAACAATGTCATTCACTGGAACTGTATCCAAGAATCCGTGTGTCAAAGCATACAGGATGGTAACTTGTTTCTCAACAGGCAAAGGCTTGTGAACTGGTTGTTTCAATACTTCTACCGTACGACGTCCGCGGTTCAACTTAGCCTGTGTTGCTGCATCCAAATCCGAACCGAACTTAGTGAAGGCTTCCAACTCACGGTAAGAAGCAAGGTCGATACGAAGCGTACCAGCTACTTTCTTCATGGCTTTGATTTGAGCGGAACCACCTACACGAGATACAGATGAACCCGCATCAATAGCTGGACGAATACCCGCATTGAAGAGACCATCACCAAGGAAGATTTGTCCGTCAGTGATAGAAATTACGTTGGTTGCGATATAGGCAGAGATATCTCCTGCTTGCGTTTCGATAAATGGTAGGGCTGTGATTGAACCACCACCAAGCTCGTCAGAAACTTTAGCTGAGCGCTCAAGCAAACGGCTGTGGAGGTAGAAAACATCCCCTGGGAAGGCTTCACGACCTGGTGGACGACGAAGCAAGAGAGAAAGTTCACGATAAGCTACCGCTTGTTTTGAAAGGTCATCATAAACGATCAAAACATGCTTACCTTGGTACATAAACTCTTCTGCCATAGCCACCCCAGCATAAGGAGCTAGGAAGAGCAATGGAGATGGTTGTGAAGCAGAGGCTGTCACAACGATTGTGTAGTCCAAGGCACCGTACTGACGAAGTGTTTCCACTTGTGTACGTACTGTTGATTCTTTTTGTCCAATCGCTACATAGATACAGATCATATCTTGCCCTTTTTGGTTCAAGATAGTATCAATTGCAATAGTTGTTTTCCCTGTTTGACGGTCACCGATAATCAACTCACGTTGACCACGACCGATTGGAACAAGGGCGTCAATAGCTTTCAAACCTGTTTGCAATGGTTCTGATACAGACTTACGCTCCATAACACCAGGAGCTGGCGCTTCTACTGGACGAGTTTTATCTGTGTGAATTTCTCCAAGACCGTCAACTGGACGACCAAGCGGGTCGACAACACGTCCAATAAGGCTGTCACCCACAGGGACTTCCATAATTTTACCTGTACGGCGAATGGTATCACCTTCACGAATATCTGTAAAGTCTCCAAGGATGATAATCCCAACGTCTGTAGATTCCAAGTTTTGCGCCATCCCATAAGAGCCGTTTTCAAAGATCAACAACTCTCCACTCATGGCATTTTCAAGACCGTGAGCACGCGCAATTCCGTCCCCGATATAGGTTACAACACCTGTTTCAGACACATCAAAATTGGGTTTGAAATTTTCAATTTGTTGCTTAATTAAAGCGCTGATTTCTTGTGCGTTAATTGCCAAAAGAACACCACTTTCTATTTCAAATTTTCTTTAACAACTCGAAGTTGTTGTTTTATACTCACATCAATTGTCTTGTGATTAGCAAAAATGACAAAACCACCAATGAGTCCTTCATCAATTTGTTCTTTAATACTCCGTACTTTCAGAGACATTTTTTTCTCTATCAAGGGAAGCAAACGTTCCTTCTGTTCATCCGTTAAAGGATGAGCTGAAGAAATCGTGACTACAAAATGGTTGGTTTCTCTTTCAAGACGATTCAAACAATCAACAATGATATCATAAAAAAGATTTGCTCTGTGATTGTAAATCAGAACCTGAATAAAGTTTTGCATTAAAGGTGACACAGAGTCTTGGAAGAAACCAACTGTTTTTTCCTTATCCGACTCATCTACCGCCACTTGAGCTAAAAAAGAAGGCAAGTCTGTTTCTTCTGCAACCTGCTTGATTTGAGACAAGTCTGCAAAGATTTGGTCTTCTTCTCCTTTTTCGATCACTAATTGGACAAAAGGCATGCTGTATTTTTCAATTACCTTTGCTGTTTTCTTGTCCATTAGGCTTCTCCTAGCTGATCGATATACTGATCAATGAGTTCCTTATGAGCATGACTGTCAAGGTTTTTTGAGATGATTTTACCAGCTAGACTAACTGTCAAATCTGCCACCTCTCCCTTAACACTTCCAGCCAATTCATCTTCACGTTTTTGAGCAAGAGTTTCTGCTTTTTGACGAGCTTGTTCAGCTCCATCAATATCAGCAGCAATTTTATTTGCCCTTTCTTCGAAGACACTTGTCAAGTTTGACCACGCATATTTCTTAACTAAGACAATCAAAAGGATAAAAGAGCCAGCGATTAAAATAAAGTTACCAATTAATTCACCTACTGTTACGTGCATCTGTTACTCCTTTCTACTCTTCTCCATCATTTATCTTATTTCCTAGGTACATAGAAGACAACATGGTAAACACATAGGCTTGGATGCAGGAAATAAAGACAGAAAAGGCTGTCCAAGCCAAGTTAGCACCAAAAGCAACTGGATACCAATATAGAGCTTGATGAGATAGAGTGATTAGCAAACTAGCCATCACTTCTCCAGCAAAGATATTTCCGAACACCCGCAAGGCAAGTGATAAAAAGTTGGTAAACTCTTCTAAGATATTCATGGGAGTCATAAAGCCAGGTGTGATATAGGCTTTTAGATATTTTTTAATCCCACGGCGACGAATCCCTTCAATATGGGTCATCAGGATAATTCCAAATGACAAGGCCAAGTCAAACTGGAGATTTGCAGTTGGCGATGTCCAAAGGTTTGTCCCATCTGTAGTTTGAAGTTTCGCCATCAAACCGAGGTTATTTGCCAGTACCATAAATAGAAATAGACAAAGGAAAAAGAGCGAGTAGTCTTTCATGTAGCTTTTACCAATGTTAGGTTCTGTAAATCCAATAACGAAGTCATAGAAATACTCAAGTACATTTTGCTTTCCTTTGGGTTTCAAAGTCATATTGCGACTTGCCCAATAGATAAAGCCAAAAACAACTCCCACAATCAACAAGGTCATGGCTAACATGGTTAAATCAAAGGTAACAGGACCAATA
The DNA here is from genome assembly GCA_905372925.1 of uncultured Streptococcus sp. Lineage (GTDB taxonomy): Bacteria > Bacillota > Bacilli > Lactobacillales > Streptococcaceae > Streptococcus. Next base: position 2,688 of record CAJPRB010000090.1, on the reverse strand, counting down.
TTGATGGTTGGATTGATACTTTCTTCCATCTAGAATCCTCCCTTTTCTTCTCGTTCAATTTGTCTATTTGATGACGAATGAAAAGACGAGGGTAACCAAGAACGTTCCTTCAATAAAGGCAATCCCCATGATCATTAAGCTACGTAATTGTGGGATGATGTCTGGTTGGCGAGCTGCTGATTTGAACAAACCGTTCATCAACATACCTTCTGCAAGAGATACACCCATACAGGCAAGACAAAGACCGAAAAATGTTAAATTCATGATGAATTCTCCTTTTATTTAAAATTTACTTACTTAGTTTAGTCCTAAAATTTTGATTTGTCAACTTTTTACTTACGTTGAAAGCGTTTCATATGATTTATTTCTATTTTTGCTGTTTTTACCCCATTCTATAGAAAGTTTTTCCATTTTAGATTACGAGTTTTTCTTGATTTTACTATATTTTCTGAAACAAACTGAAAAATCCAAGTTAAGAACTTGGATAGATTCACTTTATTTAAAATAGTAGGAATAGTGTTGTTTACAACCTGGATTAAATGGAGCACTGCAGTAAGGACAAGCTATCTGTTCTTTATATTCTTGAAAAGTCATTGTCCTCTTACAAATCCCACATAAAATCGGTTGATCCTCAGAAAGCGCCAAGGGATAGGGAGAAAATACATGTTTCTCCATAGCATTGTGACACTGATAGCATGCGTAGTGTTTCTTGCATTCATAACACTGGAGGGAAACGATGTCCTTTTCACTATGATAATGAACACACCTACTTTCATCATCAACCAATAAACCTTGCGCTTGAATCATTCACTTCTCCTTATCTAGGCACGAACTGTAACGCTTGTTCCGTCTTCCTTATAGAGGTTGATGAGCCCTTCTTTCAGAGCACGGACCATGTCACCTGCTTGCACAGGTTGTGGAACCTTGATTGTCAAGAGTTCCATTGGATTTGGAGCGCGATCGATTTTATTTCCCTTGGCATCGTGAAGATCCTCGATATAGGTTTCAAAATGACGGAAACCTGGGCCGTAAAACTCAACTTGGTCACCTTCGTTGATTACATTCCGTTGACGAATGGTTGCCGTTTGAGTCGCATCATCATACGCTACCACTTCAGCGACAAACTTGTATTCAGGAATTTTACGACGTGCGCCAAATAACTGTTCATTTTCAGACGGCGTACCGTAGTAGAAACCTGTTGCCAATTCACGTTGAGCAACCTTCCACATCTCGTCTACCAAGTCCTGTTTGATGGCTTCAAATTTCTCAGGACTTTCAAGATAAGCATCTACAGCCGCCTTGTAACAGTTGGTCACAGTTGAAACATAGTGAATAGATTTCATACGGCCTTCGATCTTGAGACTGTCTACACCGTTTTCGATCATATCTGGAATATGGTCAATCATAGACATGTCAACAGCTGACATCGAAAATTCTTCAGGGATTTCACCTTTAAGACTCTTACGTTCTTGACCAAAAGGCATGTCGTAAAGGTCGTATTTCCAACGGCAAGACTGAGAACAACCACCACGGTTGGCATCACGCATACTCATGTGATTTGAGAGCGTACAGCGACCTGAGTAAGAAATACACATGGCTCCATGGACAAAGGCCTCAATCTCAACATCAGTACGTTTGCGAATCTCTGCCAATTCTTCCATTGATACTTCACGGGCCAAAACCACGCGAGTTAGACCAAGTTCTTTCCAGAACTCTAGAGTTTCATAGTTAGTGGCACTGGCTTGGGTTGAAAGGTGGATTTCCAGACCTGGTGCTTCAGTTGCTGCAATCATGATCAAGGCCGGGTCTGATACAATTACTGCCGCGATTCCGATATCACGTAACTTACGGAACCACTCACCAGCACCGGCTTCATTTCCTTCATGCATAACCATATTTGCAGCCACATAGACCTTGGCACCGTACTTAGCAGCGAACTGTACGCCTTCTTCCATCTGTTCAAAGGTGAAGTTTCCAGCACGGCTACGAAGACCATAGGCTTGCCCACCGATAAAGACAGCATCCGCACCATATTGAACAGCTACTTTCAGCTTTTCTAAAGTCCCAGCAGGTGAAAGAACCTCAGGACGTTTTAATGTTTTTGTCATTTTTTCTCCTATTTGCAATATAAAAGTTTGACGTTTTTCCTTCCCATTTTATAGTAAATACTGGATAAAATCAAGTCTAGACAGATTGTTTTGACAATTCTAATCTTTTGAGAAAAGAAAAAACTAGTCCTCTGAGACTAGTTATTTTCAAGATAAAATTCAAAGCGTTCGCCCACGTATTGACTTTTTACATATTCAAAAGCCGTCCCATCATCGAGATAGGAAACCTGAGTCAAGGCCAGAATCGCATGCCCCTTTTCGATTTCTAGGTAATGAGCAATTTTTTCCTTAGCCACCCTCGCATAAATGGTCTGTTGGGATTTGCCAATTCGGTAGCCATGTTCCTGCAAGGTTTGAAAGAAGTGACTAGTTACCTCTTCTTTTTTGAAGTCCTTAATAAATTTCTCAGGAATGGATGCGACTTCATAGACTAGTGGAACTTGGTCAGCGTAACGCACCCGTTCCATGCGGATAATATTCTCTGTTGGAGTAATCCCTAGCTTAGCGACCTCTTGCTCATTTGGAATGGTTCTTCTGTAAGAAATGAGTTGACTAGAAGGGACTTTCCCCTGAGATTTGA
>CAJPRB010000089.1:0-6646 GCA_905372925.1 uncultured Streptococcus sp. | reverse complement strand
AGGCAGGGATTCAGGTCTTTGGGATCGCTCCAGGAGCTGTTAAGACAGCTATGACTGCTGCAGACTTTGAACCAGGTGGATTGGCAGACTGGGTGGCTAGTGAAACACCCATCAAGCGCTGGATTGAGCCAGAGGAAATAGCAGAACTTAGCCTTTTCTTAGTAAGTGGAAAAGCAAGCGCCATGCAAGGACAAATCATTACAATAGATGGTGGTTGGTCTTTGAAGTAGGAGAAGTTGGATGGAAATCAAAAAACACTTTGGAGTCTATGGCATTTGCTTTGAAAATGGGAAGTTACTCTGTATTGAAAAAACGAGAGGCCCTTATCAACATCGTTATGATCTACCGGGTGGTAGTCAGGAAGTAGGTGAAGGACTGACAGAAACTTTGATTAGAGAAGTTATGGAAGAGACAGGATTTACTGTTAGAAGCTATTCCAATCCTCGAATCTACGATGTTTTCGTCAGGGAAGAGTTAAAAAATTTTATGGTTCACCATATCATGGCATTTTATGATATTGAGGTCAACGAGAAGGAACCTCAGGTTACGATTTCGGAAGCTGTCTCTGATGGTGCGAATGATTCACTCGGATATATTTGGATGGATATTCAGAAAATCACAGAAGAAAATGCATCGCCATTAGTTTTGAAGGTTAAGTCTGAATTATCAGGATTTCCAGAATTAGATATGACAAGCTATAGAAAATGGAAGGTGAAGTAGGGGGATAATGGAACTATTTAAAACATGGAAGAAAAATATGGTTCTCTATGGTCTTAAATCTCAAATCGGAACTGTCTACCGAAATAGTGATAGGACAACAAGCTTTTATGATGTTGGGAATTTTCTATACCTAGCAGGGGAGTTGAATTCCAGATTTTGGGAAGATTTTGTTAGAAAATATGGTTTAGATTATAAGATTATTATTTCAGAAAATACCAATTGGCAAGATTTTCTGCATCGGAAAGTAGGGTTAAATTCTTTTACTCGCTATTCTTTTAAAGATAAGGCAAATTTTCAAGTTGAATTTCTAAATGATCTAGTTACTCATTTAGAGGAAGGTTACAATCTTGTACCTATTGACAATCATATTTATAACTGCCTTTCTGAGGAAGAATGGTCACAAGATTTACAGGGGGATTTTGAGTCCTACCAGGATTTTGTTTTAAAAGGTGGATTTGGCTTTGTGATTCTTAAAAATAATGAACTGATTGCTGGGATTTCCTCAGGCTTAGTTTACCGTGTAGCAGTTGAAGTGGAAGTTGCAACTAGACCAAACGAACAAGGAAATGGATTTGCTAAAAAGCTTGGTGCTGCAATGATTCTAGAGAGTTTAAATAGAGATATGTTTCCACTTTGGGATGCTCATAACAAGGCTTCCAAAAAAGTAGCAGAATTTTTAGGATATGAGTTAGTTGAACCTTATGAAGCTTTTGAACTAGAGGAAAGTTTCATATAATGATATTTGATATTGTATCTTTTAAGACGAGGTGAATGGCTATGAAAAACCAGCTAGCTCTTAGTGGCGAGAAAATCGCTGAAAAAGTTTACCCACAACTATTTCACCACGTCGGTATGATTCGTGGAGAATACTTACTGAGAGAGCTCAATCAAAGCATACTGTTCCCAAGTTGTCAGCAATTTGTAAAAGATTATCTAGATACTATCTGCTCCTTGTACTCAGATGAAGAGGTATGGTATCGTTTTTCAGAATTAACGAATATAGAAGCGAATTGTTTAGAGGGGACTAAAGAGTGTTTTGATGAAAATCATCCCTTGTTTGGACATAGAGGAACTAGGCGTTTATTGGCGTGTCCGGATGAATTTCAGGCTGAGGCACATGTCGTTACAGAAGTTTCTCAAACCAATCCCAATCTGTCTGTTATCTTTCCTTTTGTCAATGATGCTGAGCAGTTAAAACAAGCTATTACAGTATTACGTCAGCATGGTTTTACTGGGAAAATCGGCACAATGATTGAATTACCGTCAGCTTATTTTGACTTGGACAGAATAATAGAAACGGGTATTTCAAAGATTATAGTTGGAATGAATGATTTGACCTCTTTTGTTTTTGCGACAGTGAGAAATAGTCAATGGCATGATATGGAAAGTCCAATAATGTTAGATATGCTAAGACAGATGCAGGATAAAGCAAGGATGAAAAAGATTGACTTTGCTGTAGCAGGCTATCTGAATGTTTCTTTCATACAAAAAATGAATCAGATGGGTATCAAATGCATTATCCACTACAGTTCTATTCCAGAGATTTTTAATTTAGAGATTGACCATCCAGACCACCTCAAACGTGTAAAAGAAGTAAGTAAAAAATTACAAAGGAGCAAACTATGACACCGCAAGAAATGTGGAATGCGTATAAGCAAATTAACCCATCTATCGGAGATGAGATAGATGCCTGGGCTTTTGGAGTGGATGCCGATTTCTTGGCCGACTTGGTACTAAGAGGCGAGAAGACAGCAACCGCCTCAGCCTACGACCTCTATGCACTAGAGGATGAACCTCTTCCACAAGAAGGAACCTTCGATGTCATTTTAGACAGTCAAAATCAGGCTGTCTGTATTGTCGAAATTACAAAGGTTTCCGTTCAGCCTTTCAAGCAAGTTTCTGCAGACCATGCCTACAAGGAAGGTGAGGGAGACAAATCTTTAGCCTATTGGCGTCAGGTTCATGAGGACTGTTTCACCGAGTGGATGGGGGAGGCAGGACTGACTTTTACACCTGACAGTAAGGTTGTTTTGGAAGAATTTCGCAAGGTTTACCCACTGTAGACTGTTAGACGGAAGAAAGTTTTGGAAATCGCCGTCCAATCCTTTTTTCTTAATCAAAACATGATATAATAAGTTTGTTTGAAGAAGAGCAGCAGCTCTTAAACTTAGAATAGGAGAAAACTATGCAAGCAGTTGAACATTTTATTACGCAATTTGTTCCTGAACACTATGATTTATTTCTAGATTTGAGTCGTGAGACCAAGACGTTTTCTGGGAAGGTGACCATCACTGGTCAAGCGAAAGGTGACCGTATTTCCCTTCACCAAAAAGACTTGGGAATCGCTTCTGTAGAAGTTGCAGGTCAGGCGAGTTCATTTACAGTTGACCACGACAATGAAGCCCTGCATATCGAATTAGCTGAGGCTGGTCAAGTGGAATTGGTCATCGCTTTCTCAGGAAAAATCACAGATAACATGACAGGGATTTACCCTTCTTACTACACTGTTGATGGATTGAAGAAGGAGGTCTTGTCTACTCAGTTTGAGAGCCATTTTGCGCGCGAAGCCTTCCCATGTGTGGATGAGCCGGAAGCTAAAGCAACCTTTGACCTTTCTCTACGTTTTGACCAAGCAGAAGGTGAAGTTGCCTTGTCAAACATGCCTGAGATTGATGTGGAAAACCGTAAGGAAACAGGCATCTGGAAGTTTGAGACAACACCTCGCATGTCTTCTTACTTGTTGGCATTTGTCGCAGGTGATTTGCAAGGTGTGACCGCTAAAACTAAAAATGGTACCCTTGTAGGTGTCTACTCAACCAAAGCTCACCCATTATCTAACCTTGATTTCTCATTAGACATCGCTGTTCGCTCAATTGAGTTCTACGAAGATTACTATGGAGTTAAGTACCCAATTCCTCAATCTCTCCATATCGCCCTTCCTGACTTCTCAGCTGGTGCTATGGAAAACTGGGGTCTTGTCACTTACCGAGAAGTTTACTTGGTTGTGGATGAGAACTCTACCTTTGCCAGCCGTCAACAAGTTGCCCTTGTTATCGCTCATGAGCTTGCCCACCAATGGTTTGGGAACCTCGTAACTATGAAATGGTGGGATGACCTTTGGCTCAATGAAAGTTTTGCCAACATGATGGAATACGTCTGTGTGGATGCCATCGAGCCAAGTTGGAATATCTTTGAAGATTTCCAAACAGGTGGAGTACCTCTCGCTCTTGAACGTGATGCGACGGATGGTGTTCAGTCTGTTCATGTTGAAGTTAAACACCCAGACGAAATCAATACCCTCTTTGATGGCGCTATCGTCTATGCCAAAGGAAGCCGTCTCATGCACATGCTTCGTCGTTGGCTCGGCGATGCTGATTTTGCCAAAGGCTTGCATGCCTACTTTGAAAAGCACCAATATGGAAATACCATTGGTCGTGACCTATGGAATGCCCTTGGTCAAGCATCAGGACGTGATGTTGCAGCCTTCATGGATTCTTGGTTGGAACAACCTGGTTATCCAGTTCTCACTGTCAAAGTTGAAAATGATGTCTTGAAGATTTCACAAAAACAATTCTTTATCGGTGAGCACGAAGACAAGAACCGTCTCTGGGTTGTGCCACTTAACAGCAACTGGAAAGGCTTGCCAGATACACTCGAAACTGAAAGTATCGAAATCCCTGGCTACGCAGCTCTTCTTGCTGAAAATGAAGGGGCTCTTCGTCTCAACACTGAAAATACTGCCCACTATATTACCGACTATCAAGGAGACTTGTTAGAAGCTGTTCTTGCTGAGCTAGAGACACTTGATAACACAAGCAAACTGCAAATTGTTCAAGAACGTCGTTTGTTGGCTGAGGCAGGGCATATTTCTTATGCAGACTTGCTTCCAGTCCTTGATAAACTTACTAAGGAAGAGTCTTATCTGGTGGTTTCAGCTGTTTCTCAAGTGATTTCTGCCCTTGAGCGCTTTATTGATGAAGGAACAGAAACTGAGAAAGCCTTTAACAGTCTGGTTGCTAAATTGGCTCGTCACAACTATGACCGTCTTGGTTTTGAAGCCAAAGATGGAGAATCAGATGAGGATGAATTGGTTCGTCAGTTGACCATTTCCATGATGATTCGCTCAAATGATGCAGAAGCTAGTCAAGTCGCTAGCCAAATCTTTGCAGCTCACAAGAAGAATCTTGCAGGACTTCCAGCAGCCATCCGTGCTCAAGTTCTCATCAATGAGATGAAACACCATGAGACCAAAGACTTGGTCGCAACTTATCTGGACCTCTACACTCATGCCACAGATGCTGTCTTCAAACGTCAATTGGCTGCGGCTCTTGCATACAGTACAGATGCTGACAATATCCAAACCTTAATTGGCTCATGGAAGGATAAGTTTGTTGTGAAACCACAAGACTTGTCTGCTTGGTATTACCAGTTCCTAGATCATCAAACAACTCAGGAAACTGTTTGGGTATGGGCGCGTGAAAACTGGGATTGGATTAAGGCGGCTCTTGGTGGAGACATGAGCTTTGATAGCTTTGTTATCCTTCCTGCTCATGTGTTTAAGACAGAGCAACGCTTGGCGGAATACAAGGAATTCTTTGAGCCCCAACTCTCTGACCTCGCTCTTAGCCGTAATATTGGTATGGGAATCAAGGAAATTGCAGCGCGTGTTGACTTGATTAAGCGTGAAAAAGCAGCAGTCGAAGCTGTTGTAGCCCAATATGCTAAAGCTTAATTCGTTCGAAATGTAAACAAAAACTCAACTTTCTATCTTAAAAGAAGAGAGAGTTGAGTTTTTTTTAAGGCAATTTTGGTATAATAATCATAACAAGGAGGAGTTTCTGATGATAAAAATCTTATTAGTAGAAGATGACCTGGGTCTGTCAAACTCAGTATTTGACTTTTTAGATGATTTTGCAGATGTCATGCAGGTTTTTGATGGAGAAGAAGGTCTCTACGAAGCTGAAAGCGGTGTTTATGACTTGATTTTGCTTGACCTGATGTTGCCTGAAAAAAATGGCTTCCAAGTCTTGAAAGAGTTGCGCGAAAAAGGAATTACAACACCAGTCCTCATCATGACTGCTAAGGAAAGTTTGGATGACAAGGGACATGGTTTTGAGCTTGGAGCGGATGACTACCTCACCAAACCTTTCTACCTAGAAGAACTCAAAATGCGGATCCAAGCCCTTCTCAAACGTTCAGGTAAGTTTAACGAAAACACCTTGACCTATGGAGATATTGTCGTTAACCTTTCAACGAATGAAGTAAAAGTGGAAGACACGCCTGTAGAATTACTCGGAAAAGAGCTTGAGTTATTGGTTTACTTCCTTCAAAATCAAAATGTCATTCTTCCAAAGACGCAAATTTTTGACCGTCTATGGGGATTTGATAGCGATACGACTATTTCTGTTGTAGAAGTCTATGTCTCAAAAGTTCGTAAGAAATTGAAGGGAACAGCTTTTGCTGAAAACCTTCAAACCTTGCGTAGTGTCGGGTATATTTTAAAAGATGTTCAATAAACTTAAAAAAACATGGTATGCAGATGATTTCAGCTATTTCATTCGAAACTTTGGAGTGTTCACCCTGATCTTCTCTGCTATGACCTTGATTATCCTTCAGGTCATGCACTCGAGTCTCTACACTTCTGTAGATGAAAAACTCCAAGCCCTTAGTAGTAGTCCCCAAGCGGTTATCCAGTTAGCCCTGAATCGGGCAACTGAAGAGGTCAAGGACATCCAACCCGCAACTGCGGATGCTAGCAAGGCTGAAATCAAGCCCAATGTCAGCTCCAATACGGAAGTCTTGCTCTTTGACAAGGATTTTAACCAACTCTTACTGGGAAATCGCTTTTTAGGCTTGGACAAGATCAAGCTGGACAAGAGAGAGTTGAATCATATTCGCCAAATCCAAGTTATCAATAGCTATGGTC
>CAJPRB010000088.1:0-6666 GCA_905372925.1 uncultured Streptococcus sp. | reverse complement strand
TTTGCGATGATTTTGCTTTCAGTTCCTTCAAGAACTGCAACTGCTGAGTTTGTTGTACCTAAGTCAATACCGATAATTTTAGACATGTGTTTTTCTCCTTGTTATTTTAATTCTAATTTTGATTTTTTGATATTTCCCTTAAGTGGTGGGGACGTGAGCAACTCCCTTCGGGATTTCATCACTTATTTTTGAGCCAATTGTCTCAAAAATCCCCTGTTTCAGTAGCACACGCTACTGAAACTTTCACCACGGCGGGAAATATCTTCCTTGCAAGCCTCCGGCTTGCTTCTTATCTTTCTTCATAGTTTATTGTCGTTTCGGACAAGGTTTCAATTATGTTACGACACGAGAAGTCGAAATCGATTTTATTTCGACGACGAGTTAGTAAGGAGGCTAGGCAAACGCCATAGCGATTGCCGTTTTCTGACGAGTTGCTTCAGCAACCGTCAGAATTGCCTAGTTATAGACCACTACCATGGCTGGGCGTAGGATGCGGTCATGGAGTTTGTAGCCTTTTTGGAAGACTTGGGCGATGGTGTCTGCTGGGTGTTCATCGTCTGCTGGGAGAGTTTGGATGGCCATATGGTAGTTATGGTCAAATTCGCCGTCAGCTGCGATTTCTTCGATTCCTTCTTCTTTCAAAGCGTGATTCAAGCTCTCTTGCACCATCTCCAATCCTTTTTTGACATCGTCTGTCAAACCTTCAACTGCTAGTGCACGTTCTAAGTTGTCAAGCGATGGTAAGATTGCTTTTGCCAGATCTTGGCTACGATAACGTTGCAAGTTTTGACGTTCTTCATTGGCACGGCGTTGAATATTTTGCATTTCTGCATGAGCGCGAAGGTATTTGTTTTCGAACTCATCCGCACGTTCATTTGCCAAGTCCAACTCAGACTTCTCAGGAGTCGCTTCTTCTACTGTTTCAACAACTTCCTCTTCTTTCATTTCTTCGTTCTTTTTATCTTGGGCCATTTTCGCCTCCTTTAATGATTTCAATCTTAATTTACTTCATAATGATTGCTACTGAGATAGCGGTAAAAATCTGTCAACTTCATGGTCAAAACACGATTGACCACATTGACTTGGTTGACCAATTGCTGGTAATCCAGATTGACCGGACCGATAATCGCCAGAATTCCAAAACCTCGATAAGGAATGAGGAATTTACTGCTAATCACCGCTAGGTCTGCTAGACAAGACTCTTGACTGTCCGCAACACGGACATTTTGCATCTGTTCTTCATGCAGACCCTCACGAATCTCCAGAGCCACCTTTTGCGGTTGGTCAAAGAACTGATAGGCTGCTAGATTGGCAAAATTCAAAAGATTGACCTTGCCAGATACTACAATGTTTTCGTTGAACATTTCTTTAAAAATATGTTCAAAGAGATCCATGACATTGTCCGTTGTTGTAAAGTAACGCTGGATAATCTGCGGAATCTCCGTCCGAATCTTGTAGTGAATATCTAGAACAGTGTGTCCTAAGAAACGTTCCTGAATGATGCTCTTCAGTTTCAGCAAATCTTCCTGCAAGAAGTTCCTTGGAATCAGAAATTGACTGGTAACCGTTCGGGACTCGTCTAGGGTAAATACTGCCAAAGCTGTATGTTGCCCCAAAACAACGATATCAAAGGCTGTCAACCGTTGCTTGCTCGGTTCAACATCCAGTGCTACTACCGTGCAGTCACTCAGGTCTGCCAGTAGATTAGCAGCTTCTTGCAGAATATCCTCCAATTTGAAGAATTCCTGATCAAAGGCTTTGACAATCTCATAAACCTCATTCTCAGCCAGTCTGTCAAAAGCCAGCGAGTGTTTCACATAGTACTGAAAACCAGCAACACTTGGCATCCGACCGCTTGAGGTATGAGCCTTCTCAAGCAAACCCTGCTTCTCTAGAGCCGCCATATCATTACGAATGGTAGCACTACTAGAATTAATAGACTCTTGTAGCGCCTTGGATCCGACAGGTTCGTGCGTTTTGGTAAAGATGTCAATAATCAGATTTAAAATATCCTGCTGACGCTCTGTAACCATCTCATCACTCCTCTCTGTCCGATCGCTTAGCACTCCATACATCCGAGTGCTAACTCATGATTCTATTATACACCCTTAGAAGAGAATGTCAAGACAAAAACTCAAAAAATTAGCACTCTTTTATAAAGAGTGCTAAAAATCAATCTGAAGACCTAGAAACTTACCTTTCATCTACTTGGTATTTCCTTTTAAGCCTAAAAAAACCACGGATTAGATAAGAAATCAGGAAAGCATATAAAACAAAAATAATAAATAAAGATTGAGACAAGTTTTCTCGAAGTAAACTCATACAAACAACAAGACCACCTGAGAAAGCAGCTGTACAGGATCGAAGTCTAGACCGCATAACTTCCCATCCGAGACCCTCACGCATATAGACTTGATCCTCCGGAAGTATATCTGAAGATGATTTACGAAGAATTGAACAAAAACCTGTTTCTATCAATTCCCAATCTCTATTCCTAAAATCTTGCAGTTCATGCTTATACTTTTTAAGAAATCTAGAATCATAGATACAGTAGATGACATCGTCCGGTTGACATTTCTCAAAATAGAAAAAGCCCAAACGACTAGTTCTATATCTCCAACCTTTCAAGTGCATCTCATGCAAATAATCTTCTTCCTTGTCCAAATCAATAATGGTGAAAATCCGAAATTGCTTTTTGTTTATCACGACTTTCCCTCCAATTTCGAGCATACCTACCCTATCATAAATCTGATAATTCATTCTTTTTTTGCCAAAACTTCCAGCTAATATGGACGACTAAGAGTAGAAGGAGTAAAAACAAGAACAAATCTAGCCCAACCACAAGAAGCGCCCATAAACTAAAACCATTACTTCTTATGAGCAATCTAAATAGGATTGGTGACAGTATGGCTAACAAAAGCAAAACAGGTAATAGTCGCAGTCTTAAAATCCGAAGAACCATATCTAACTTACTAGTAGCATCGTTATAGATTTCAAACTCAGTATCCAACTCAATTCCAGAATGAAGCTTTCTAAAGTAGGAAAAACCATTAAAATCTATAATATGCTCCCATCCACAGTCTTTAAATAGTTGTAAATAGGAGGCTCTCTCTGATTTTTTCATGGGATAAAAATCCAACTGATAAGACACCTGCTCTGGTTGGCACTTTTCAAAAGTATACTTAACCGCAACTACTAAGTTAGAGCAGCTCACTTCCTTAAGCCTCCAACCCTTAGCATGCATCTCCCCAAGGTATAAAGCCTCTCTATCATAATCCGCAATGGTAGTAATTCTATAAACAATCTTCTTTTCCATCATCCTTCCTCCCGACTATTTCTGTAGAGGCGTTCAATACGTTTCAATTCTATCTCCAAAACTTTTTGTCCCAAGTCGGTGATCTGATAGATTTTACGTTTTTCCTCTTCTCGGACAAAGGAAATCAAGCCATCCTTTTCCATCTTTGACAAGGTACCATACATAGTTCCAGGACTAATCGAAACTTGCGAATCTGTCACCTCCTTGACCTTTTGTGTGATACCATATCCATGGTTCTCCTTCTGTAAACAAAACAAGATATAAAAACCCGTTTCCGTCATCGGAAGATAAACTCGACGGATCTTATCTGTTAATTCCATTTATAAACACCTCCTATTTAGTTCGATATATCGCATTTCGTTATATAAAATATATCACAGCTCGATATAAAATGCAAGAAAAAAAAGACCGCCCTCAGGCAATCTTTCTTCTATATTAGTAAAGGTCAAGATAATTATCAACTTCCCATTGTGAAACAAAGGTTGCATAGCTAGCCCACTCGATACGTTTAGCCTCAAGGAAACTAGTATAGATGTGGTCACCTAGGGCAGCCTTAACCACTTCGTCCTCAGTCAAAGCTTTCAAGGCGTTGTGAAGAGTTGATGGAAGGTCTGTGATTCCAGCTTCCTTACGCTCTTCTGCTGTCATGATGTAGATATTTTCTTCGATAGGAGCTGGTGCTTCGATTTTGTTTTCAATACCATGCAAACCAACTTCCAAAAGAACCGCCATAGCGATGTATGGGTTTGCCATTGGATCCACCGAACGCAACTCAAGACGAGTTCCCATACCACGTGAAGCCGGTACGCGCACAAGTGGCGAACGGTTACGACCAGCCCAAGCAATGTAAACAGGTGCTTCATAACCTGGAACCAAGCGTTTGTATGAGTTAACTGTTGGGTTCATGATGGCAGTATAGTTGTAGGCATGCTTGATCAAACCACCAAGGAAATGATAGGCCGTTTCAGACAACTGCATTCCTTTTGGATCATTTGGATCAAAGAAGGCATTATTTCCTTCTGCATCAAACAAGGACATATTACAGTGCATACCTGACCCAGCGATACCAAATTTTGGTTTTGCCATAAAGGTTGCGTAAAGACCGTGTTTACGAGCAATGGTTTTAACAACAAGTTTAAAGATTTGAATCTTATCACAGGCACGGAGAACTTCATCATACTTGAAGTCAATCTCATGTTGTCCAACCGCAACCTCGTGGTGACTTGCTTCTACTTCAAATCCCATTTTGGTCAAGACATTCACGATTTCACGACGCGTATTGTCTGCAAGGTCAGTAGGTGCCAAATCAAAGTAGCCACCCTTGTCATTTACCTCAAGTGTTGGGTCTCCATTTTCATCCAGCTTAAATAGGAAGAATTCTGGTTCTGGACCAAGGTTGAAGGATTTGAACCCCACTTCCTCCATATGACGAAGCGCACGCTTCAAATTACCACGAGGGTCACCTGCAAATGGCTCACCTTCTGTTGTATAGACATCACAGATCAAACCTGCAACACTTCCATTCTCATCTCCCCAAGGGAAGACTGTCCATGTATCCAAATCTGGGTACAAGTACATATCTGACTCATTGATACGTACAAAACCTTCAATAGAAGATCCATCAAACATAGCTTTATTTGACAAGACCTTGTCTAACTGTTCATCTGTAGCAGGAATTTCGACGTTTTTCATCGTCCCCAAGATATCTGAAAACATGAGACGAATAAAGGTAACATTTTTTTCCTTGACTTCACGACGAATATCTGCAGCTGTGATTGGCATGGTTTTTCTCCTTAATGTATGACTACTTGCGGTTGCCTAACCGCGACCAAAAGGTGACTGCGCTGAAGCAAAGCGTCCCTGTTGGAGGAGCTCATTATGAAGCGCACGACGCACTTCCGTTGGGCTCACTGCTTTCTTGGATTTCGCCTCACGTTCAGCATATTTCTTCTTAATGGCAGCGATATTGAAACCTTCAGAAATATAATCTTTGATTTCAAGCAAACGATCCATGTCATTCAAAGAATACATGCGACGGTTCCCTTCGTTTCGATCAGGCTTTATCAACTCTTGATCTTCATAATAACGAATCTGACGCGCCGATAGATCGGTCAACTTCATCACACTGCCGATAGGAAAAACAGCCATATTTCGGCGAAATTCTCTTTCCTTCATTCACAATTTCCTTCTTTCTGTCTATTATAGTCTAAAAAAATACATACGTCAATTGATAATGTCACAAAATATAACATTATTTTCTTTTTTTCTCAAAAAGATTTCTGAAGCGATCAATATCATAATTTACGAGTATTGCGACAAAAACACCCATAAAAGTTTCAAATACACGAGCAAACACGTACAAAAATGTTTCTCCGCTCGGTATTGATAGGGTAATAATCAACATAGCTGCTACACCACCGATAACTCCTGCCTTGTTGTTCATAGCAACATTTGTCATAATGGTTAACATGGTGCAAATTGGCACAATCAGTAAGGTCACCCAAAATGCTTCTTGAAATAGAGTGTTTAAGAGGAAAAAGACAAGGGCGTAGAAACCACCGATACTGTTTCCTAGAATGCGTGATGTTCCAAAATGGACGCTCTTATCAAAACTTTCTCGTAGACTGAAGACCGCTGTTAAAGCTCCAATTTGCAGCCCCTTCCAGCCAAAAAAACCAAAAATCAAGAGAACTAAAAAAACAGCAATTCCGGTTTTAAAGGTTCGTAGACCAAGCTTGAACTGTGACTTATCAAATTTATATTTTTTAAAATAACCCATAATCTCAACTTTCTATTTCCATTTTATCATAAATTAGTTGATTTTATGAGCCAAAATCAATCGGAAACGTTTTTAATTCAAGCAACAAGAAAAAGAGGAAACTAAGTTCCTCTTTTCATCGTTTTATTTACGAAAGCTTATTTTTCTGTCAAGGCTGCAAGTCCTGGCAATACTTTACCTTCAAGAAGTTCCATTGATGCTCCACCACCAGTAGAGATCCATGAGAACTTGTCTGCGCGACCAAGGTTGATTGCTGCAGCAGCTGAGTCACCACCACCGATGATTGATTTCACGCCTGGTTGTTTCACGATAGCGTCCATGACACCGATTGTACCAGCTTGGAAGTCAGGGTTTTCAAAGACACCCATTGGTCCGTTCCATACAACTGTTTTGGCACCAGTCAAGGCTTCGTCAAATTTAGCGATAGATTTAGGACCGATATCCAAACCAAGGAATCCTGGGTCAACTGCTTCACCTTCAGTATCTTTGACTTCAGTGTAGTCAGCAAATGCGTTGGCTTCTTTTGAGTCAACTGGCAAGATCAATTTGCCGTTTGCTTTTTCAAGAAGAG
>CAJPRB010000087.1:0-6679 GCA_905372925.1 uncultured Streptococcus sp. | reverse complement strand
GTTGCTGAGCGGAAACAGAGGCACCATTCACATAAGTTGCACTGTCGCTTGGGGTTAATGCTGCGATGGCTGCTGGAAGTTGCTTACCTGCTGTCTCACTCTCGAAGCGGTAAGTAGCTTGATACTTGTTGGCTTCAAAGGTCCATTTACCGACGAAGGATACATCAGCCTTGTTGACAACGGCGCTAGCTGCGTCGTAACCCTTGAAGGTCCATGTGCCGTCGTTCACAGTATCTGTGTATGTGGTTTGAGATGGTTGCTTAGCTGAAACAGAGGCACCATTCACATAGGTTGCACTGTCGCTTGGGGTCAATGCTGTGATGGCTGCTGGAAGAGACTTACCTGCTGTCTCGCTCTCGAAGCGGTAAGTAGCTTGATACTTGTTAGCTTCAAAGGACCATTTCCCTACAAACTCTACATTGGACTTGTTGACCACGGCGCTAGCTGCGTCATAGCCCTTGAAGGTCCAAGTGCCGTCGTTCACTGCGTCGGTGTAAGTGGTTTGGGATGGTTGTTGAGCGGAAACAGAGGCACCATTCACATAAGTTGCACTGTCGCTTGGAAGCAGCGTTGCGATACCTGCTGGAAGTTGCTTACCTGCTGTCTCACTCTCGAAGCGGTAACTTGCTTGGTATTTGTTAGCTTCAAAGGTCCATTTTCCTACAAACTCTACATTTGCCTTGTTTACGACTGCATTGCCTGCGTCATAACCCTTGAAGGTCCATGTGCCGTCGTTCACTGCATCGGTGTATGTAGTTTGGGATGGTTGCTGAGCGGAAACAGAGGCACCATTCACATAAGTTGCACTGTCACTTGGAGTCAAGGCTGCGATGGCTGCTGGAAGAGTCTTACCTGCTGTCTCGCTCTCGAAGCGATAAGTAGCTTGGTACTTCTTAGCTTCAAAGGTCCATTTACCTACAAACTCTACATCGGACTTGTTGACAACGGCGCTAGCTGCGTCGTAACCCTTGAAGGTCCATGTGCCGTCGTTCACAGTATCTGTGTATGTGGTTTGAGATGGTTGCTTAGCTGAAACAGAGGCACCATTCACATAGGTTGCACTGTCGCTTGGGGTCAATGCTGTGATGGCTGCTGGAAGAGACTTACCTGCTGTCTCGCTCTCGAAGCGGTAAGTAGCTTGATACTTGTTAGCTTCAAAGGACCATTTCCCTACAAACTCTACATTGGACTTGTTGACCACGGCGCTAGCTGCGTCGTATCCCTTGAAAGTCCAGATACCATCGTTCACTGCGTCTGTGTAAGTCGTTTGAGATGGTTGTTGAGCTGATACAGAGTTACCTTTCTCATAAGTTGCGCTGTCGCTTGGTGTCAAAGCAGTGATGTCTACTGGAAGAACCTTTCCTGATGTTGCGCTCTCAAAGCGGTAAGTGGCTTGATACTTGTTAGCTTCAAACTTCCACTTACCTACGAAGGATACGTTAGCTTTGTTGACAACGGCATTATCTGCGTCGTAACCCTTGAAGGTCCAAGTGCCGTCGTTCACTGCGTCTGTGTAAGTGGTTTGTGATGGTTGTTGAGCGGAAACAGAGGCACCATTCACATAAGTTACACTGTCGCTTGGGGTTAATGCTGCGATAGCTGCTGGAAGAGCTTTACCTGCTGTTGCGCTCTCGAAGCGGTAAGTAGCTTGGTACTTGTTAGCTTCAAAGGACCATTTCCCTACAAACTCTACTTTAGCCTTGTTGACAACGGCGCTAGTTGCATCGTAACCCTTGAAGGTCCAGGTACCGTCGTTCACTGCGTCGGTGTAAGTGGTTTGGGATGGTTGTTGAGCGGAAACAGAGGCACCATTCACATATCTTGCACTGTCGCTTGGGGTTAATGCTGCGATGGCTGCTGGAAGAGCTTTTCCTGATGTTGCGCTCTCAAAGCGGTAAGTGGCTTGGTACTTATTAGCTTCAAAGGCCCATGTACCTACAAACTCTACATCGGACTTATTGACTACAGCGCTAGCTGCGTCGTAACCCTTGAAGGTCCAAGTGCCGTCGTTCACAGTATCTGTGTATGTGGTTTGTGATGGTTGTTGAGCGGAAACAGAGGCACCATTCACATAAGTTGCACTGTCACTTGGAGTCAAGGCTGCGATGGCTGCTGGAAGAGCCTTACCTGCTGTTGCGCTCTCGAAGCGGTAACTTGCTTGGTACTTGTTAGCTTCAAAGGACCATTTACCTACAAACTCTACTTTAGCCTTGTTGACAACGGCGCTAGCTGCGTCATAACCCTTGAAGGTCCAAGTGCCGTCGTTCACTGCGTCGGTGTATGTAGTTTGAGATGGTTGCTGAGCGGAAACAGAGGCACCATTCACATAAGTTGCACTGTCGCTTGGGGTTAATGCTGCGATGGCTGCTGGAAGAGTCTTACCTGCTGTCTCACTCTCGAAACGATAAGTGGCTTGGTACTTCTTAGCTTCAAACTTCCACTTACCTGTGAAAGTCAAATCAGCTTTTTTCACAAACTTACTTTTGGCATCGTAACCAACGAAAGTCCAGCTACCGTCGTTCACATCATCTTTGTAAGTCGTTTTAGTCAACTCTTCTGGTACAACTTTTTGCATGTTGTAATAGCTTGAGCTGTCTTTTGGTGCTTTCTTCTGGATAAATTCAGGCAAATCAACACCAGCCGTTTCGCTTTCAAAAGTATAGCTTACATGATGTGGTCTAGGCGTTACTTCCCAGATACCCGTAAATGTCACAGGCTTGCCATTATAGGTCGCATTCTTCTGATCGTAACCTTTGAAGGTCCAGACATAGTCTTTTTCTTCTTCAACTACTGATTCTTCAGCAGGTTGTTTGGCTACAATGGTGTCACCAACCTTATAAGAAGCCTCATCATTTGGAAGCATTCCCAAAATACTTTGTGGCAATGGAACACCTGCTTTAGATGATTTGAATACATATTCTGGATTTGGAGTAGGTACCCAGCTTCCAAGGAAAGTCTGTCTGCCTTTTCCTACAACGATTTTTTCTTTATCGTATCCTGCAAATGTCCAAGTTACCTTGTTTGCTGTGTCAACATAAGTCGTTTCACTTGGTTGTTCAGCGTCTACTTCTGTAAGGAACAAACCGCCCATCTTATAATCAATTGGGTTTTTCGGAGTCAACTTGGTGATATGATCTGGTAATACAAAATCAGGATTAGTTGATTGGAACTGATAGTCTATACCATTTGGCGTAAAGCTCCAAGATCCTGTGATGGTCTTCACTTTTGTACCTGCAATAGCTTTTCCGTATTTATCCGCATCAAAACCATGGAAGGTCCATGTACCTGTCGGAACAGTTACTGTAGATGTGTCAAGCCTGCTTGCATCTTTATAATCATCAGCTCGTGCAACGAAATCAGTGCCAGCTGGAAGCATCTCGCGAATCTTATTTGGAAGAGGGTAGGCAGGAGTCGAGTTAGTAAATTTATACTCTACCCTATAGATCGTATCAGACTGATCAGTCGGAACCAAAATCCATTTCCCTCTAAAGATAACGTCTCCTGCCTCGACTGTTTTCACACGTGGAGAAATAGTCGTATTATCATCTTCATAGTAGTCATCAAAAACCCAAGTTCCTCTGCCATCAGGATCCTCAAATCTTGTTTTAGATGGCATTTTAACGCGAGCTTTTTCACCCTTGACAAATTCTCTTTCGTAAGTGATTAGATTATACAAAGTTGATGGCGGATAGATCGTTTGACCAGAATCATCTTTTGAATCTGTATAGAAGTCATAGTAAACACTATGCTTGGTCGGTAAAAATTTCCAATGAACCGTGTAGGTAGAATCCTTATCGTCAGCTGGTTTCTCAACTTCCTCCTCTCGCTGAGGAATCTGCTGAGCAACCCATGTACCATCATTTTCATTATTGACGTATGAACTGAGATATTGAATTTCATTAAAGACATTGGCAGAATAATCTGATGGAGAAGTCGTGATAGGAGCAGGGATTTGGGCCTTCAAATCATCAGGAATGGTCTTCCCTGGAGTATCACTCACAAAGTCAAAGGAAACAACCTTATCGCGGTGTGGTGTGAAGGACCAGCTACCTGTAAAGAGGACGCCAGCTTTATTGACTACCTTTTTATCCTTGTCATAGCCTTCAAATTTCCAAGTACCTTTATTCTCAAAGTCCATGTAAGTCGTCTTCTCAGGTTTTTTTGCCTGAACAGTAGCACCATCAACATATGTCTCTGTGCTGATTGGCGGGAAGGTTCTGAGTCCATCTGGTAGAGCTAGGCTAGGGTCTTTGCTGACATACTCATAGTTTTCTGGGTACTTTTTCTCTTCAAATGTCCAAGTACCTGTGAACTTGAGATTCCATCCATCGTGCTCCCAGTCGCTCACTGGTTTTTTAGTAAAATCGTAGCCTTTAAAGTGCCAAGTCCCCTTCTTGTCCTTATCTTCATAGGTTTCTTGAATTGGTCTAACAGACTGAACTATATCCTTGCCTTTCGGGTATTTCTTTCTATCTGCATACGCCCACTCATCCATATAAACAGGCTTCAGATTATTGATCTCAGCAGGTAGTTCTTTGCCAGCCGTTCCACTGACAAACTCATAAGTCGGTTTCCGAGGAACTGGTGTAAATTTAAACATCAATGGTATTGTAACTTTTGGTATTTCCCCATATGTAGCCGCCCGCTCTAGTTCACGACTGAAGGTTAAATCTACTACATCTTCCTCAAAGGTCCAATTTCCTTCATTTTCCGCATCATAAAAGGGTTTGTAGACACCTTGAACTTCATCGTAGCGAAGCAAGGCTGCTCGCGTATCCAGTATATCTTTAGGTAAATACTCATCACGTTTATCAAACTGATTGAGAGAAAGCTTGTAATCGTATAGCTTACTTTCTAGATCTTTTATCTCCTTAGGAAGAGGTAATTTATATTCGTCACGTGAGGTCTTAGGACTACTTGGTAAATGATAAAAATTCTCAAAATCGTGCTGGTTCATAGGCTTGTAGGATACAGTGACATCCTCAAAGTATTTCCAAGTTCCTACGAACTCTACATCGCCATTGTTTGCCACTTTACTTGGAGCATCAAAGCCAGTCAAAGCCCAATAGCCTTTTCGGTTAGGATATTCTTCTGAAGTATAAAAAACATAGTGAAATTCTTGTGCTTTTACTACTTCACCCTCAGCAAATCTTCTTTTATCTTCTGGGCTCCAATTTGCAACATAAGATGGCGGAGTTTTCCCAGGTGAGCCATTAACTGCTCTATAGGTAGCCTTGTATGGTGTTGGTGTATATTCCCACTTACCTGTGAAGAAAACATCATCTTTGTCAATCACCTGACTATCATGGTCATAGCCCTTAAAGGTCCATCTACCACTTCCATCATACTCTACATAAGTTGTTTCAGTTGGCTGGATGGCCTTTACTTTATCGCCCTTTTTGTAGATTTTTGTGTCTTCTGGCTTCAAGTAGTTCAGAGTAAGCGGAGTTGTTTTTCCTGGTGTAGCACTTTCAAACTCATAAAGTGCTGAGCGAGGAGTTTTATCCTGATCTGGAATGAATTTTGGATTTTTATCACGAAGACCAGAATTGACAAAGTTCACGAGATTGCGATAAACTTTATCAATTTCTTCTTGCTTTGTTGCAGTTTGAAGCACACCATCAGCAGCCGTCATTACGCCATTCAAGATTTCTAGACTATCGTCTGTCTTACTTGAAAAGTCCTTGCTGCGCAAGTTTTTGAGGTAGTTCTCTAAAACGCTCTTGTTTAGACTTGCATTTGCTGAAGCAGGTTGAGCAGTGGCTGCAGCTGGTTGGCTTGTGCCTGTAGCTGGCTGAGCATTTTTAAAAGCAGTCAAATCTGTCGCTTGACTTGTTTCTGCTACCGCAGATTCAGAAGATTTCAAAGCAACTTGGTTTTCTTTCTGAGGCTCTGCTTGCTCTGTCGCAGAAGAGCCCCCCGAGACCTGATTCTCTGCTTTATTCTCCACTTGTTCAGTAGTTGCAAGCTCATCAGCTTGAGCTACTTGAGCGGCTCCAATAGCCGCAGGTGCAAACAAAAATCCAATCGCAAGTGACACAGTAGCAACTGACAATTTGCGGATTGAATATTTTATCTTTCTATCCTGAAAAAACATTCCAGTCCTCCTTTTATTTCATAATTACCATTTTATCATAAACAGTTGATCTTATCGACTTTTTGAACCTTAATTTTTAAAAAATATATCTATTGATATTTTTTTCATAATATACAAATATACAAAAAATGTTCTTCCCCAAAATAGTAATTTTTGTAAAAAAATGAAAGGAAACATCTCCTTTCATTTTAAATATTTATTTCCAATTCAGAATTGCGTTCAAACCATAGTGGTCACTGACTTGCGGACTATTCTGACCATCAAAAACTACATGCAAGCTTTCTACTTCTAACTCTTTCGTTGTAAAGACATAGTCAATTCGAAGCGGTTCGGCATTGCCTTTCCAACCATCAATTTCTGGTGGAACGGTATAGCTGCCACTTCTCTCCTTAGCAACTTCAAAAGCATCTTGCAAATCTAGAGGACTAGCTAAAATCGCTTGGTAGCCTTCCTGACCAGCTGGGTTATTGAAATCACCTGCTAAAATCAGAGGTTTGTTCAAACCTTTCAGCACAGCCTCAAATCGAGCCCATTCTTCTTGGAAACCTTTATCCCACCAAGAGAGATGGACGCTTGCAAGAG
>CAJPRB010000086.1:0-6755 GCA_905372925.1 uncultured Streptococcus sp. | reverse complement strand
CTTCCTCCGTATCAAGCAATGTCAAATATGCGGCAGTCTTGATCAATACCAGCCAGCTTGAGCAAATCAGCCAAAACCACGAGCATTTAATTGTTGTAGTCATGGCTAGTTTCTGGCTCCTGTCTTTAATTGCCAGTGTTTACCTGGCACGTGTCAGTGTCAAACCCTTACTGGAAAGTATGCAAAAGCAGAAATCCTTTGTTGAAAATGCGAGTCACGAACTGAGAACGCCTTTGGCCGTTTTACAAAATCGTTTAGAGAATCTCTTTCGAAAACCAGAAGCGACGATCATGGAATCCAGCGAAAGTATTGCTTCTAGCCTCGAAGAAGTTCGCAACATGCGCTTCCTCACGACCAATCTTCTCAACCTTGCACGTCGCGATGATGGAATCAAACCAGAAATAGCAGAAGTATCACCACAGTTCTTTAAGACGACCTTTGCTAACTATGAGTTGATTGCTTCTGAAAATGATCGAGTTTTTGAGTATGAAAATCGGATTTATCGTCCCTTCATGACCGATCAGTTGCTCCTAAAACAGCTCATGACCATCTTATTTGACAATGGCATCAAGTATACCGAAGAAGATGGCAAGATTGAGTTTGTAGTTCATGCTACAGATCGCCACCTCTATCTAACAGTAACGGATAATGGAATTGGAATCTCAGCTGCTGACAAGAAGAAAATCTTTGACCGATTTTACCGTGTAGACAAGGCGAGAACTCGTCAGAAAGGTGGCTTTGGTCTTGGACTATCTTTGGCCAAGCAGATCGTAGATGCCTTACGAGGAACGATTAGTGTAAAAGATAACAAACCTAGAGGAACAATTTTTGAAGTTAAAATCGCTATTCAATCTCCTTCAAAACGTAAGAATAAATAAAAAAGACAGTTTTATAACTGTCTTTTTTGATAACTAGAAAAGAGGTTGGTAGTAGTACCAACCTTTATTTTGAAAATTTTCGTTTCATTATCTTTCGTTGAAGTTGTAAAAGTGCGAAGCTTGTTCCCATAGCAGCAATAAATGATAAAGCTGTATTCAATTTTAAGGCTAAAAAGATAAAGCTAAAAAGCACCATAAAAATACAAAAACAAGCAATATTTACAAAAAATAAAATCTCTTTTGGGTTAGGGCCGACTGGGGCTTCTGGTGTATAATCTTGATAAAGCAGAGTTTGTTTCGATTCGGGAATTTGTTCAAACTCATAAGCTTCTAGTTTTCTTGCGGGCATGATTCTCTCCTTAACAGTACCTAACTATTTTATCATTTTTTATGCAGAGAATTGTTACAGAATGGTTACAAAACTACTAAAGTCTCTTATCATCTTCTAAGTCACTCTTCTTGACACCCACTAGGGAAAATGATAGCATGGATGTTACACTTGAAACAGATGACTCGACTTTCTCTATTATAAATATACTGAGAAAGGAAAGGATAACTTATATAAATTGATAGCAAGCTGAGGCTTTTTCCTAAGATGATTTGTTAAGTTGCTACCTTGATTCATTTTAAAAGAATAGGTAGGAGTTGTTTTGAATGGATGGAAGGACAGAGATTCTGTCTATTGGATTGGGTGGCTTTTTGCTACCTCTGGGGAAAGTTAAAGGAGATAAGCATGTATCTTGCTATCAAAGAAATAGTACGAAATAAACTTCGATATAGTTTGATTCTAACTACCATTTTTCTTATCGCTTTTATGGTCTTTTTTATGACCAGTCTAGCTCTTGGTCTTGTGCGAAACAACCGAGCAGCTATTGATAATTGGCAAGCGACGGGTGTGGTTTTATCTGACTACGCAAATGATAATTTGACGGCATCTTTTATTCCTGAAAAGAACTACAAGGATAAGAGTTCTGAAGAGGCTGCTCCATTGGGCTATATGTTCGCTGTGACCAATCTAGTCGATGATAGTGAAAAGGTCAATGTTTCCATCTTTGCTCAAGAGTGGGACTCTTTTATCTCTCCTAGTTTGACGGAGGGTCGTTATCCTGAAGGAGATGATGAGGTTGTCGTGGATCAGTCTTTTGAGAACTATGGGATTAAGCTAGGTGATGCCATTCAGCTCAATGGAAGCGAGGCAAGTTACAAGATTGTAGGCCTGACTCAAGGAAATAAATTTTTCACTGAGCCTGTTGTCTTTACGAGTCTGACAACTTATTGGACCTTACAAGGAACCTTGAAAGCCAATCGTTCCATCTCTGCCTTGGTATTGAAAAATGACATAGAAGTGGTCGGGGATGGACTGAAACAGATTTCCATTCCAAAAATGATATCGAAAATTCCTGGTTACACGCCTCAGGTTAATGTATTTTCAGGAATGATTCTTGCTATGATTGTTATCACAGGCTTGATTGTGGGTATTTTTGTTTATATCATTACCATCCAAAAACTAGGACTTTATGGAATAATGCGAGCTCAGGGAATACAGATCAAAACCATTGTATGGTCTCTGTTCTGTCAAATCTTCCTCCTAGCTGGTATGGGGATTGCTTTAGCCTTGCTGGCAATCGGAGGAGTGATTTTAGTCTTACCAGCTACCTTCTTTTTCTACCCAAGTTGGATAGCTTACTCTGTCCTAAGCTTGGTGATTTGCTTGATGGCCCTTCTAGGTGGTGTCATTTCACTTCCACGCTTGCTAAAGGTGGACCCGATTGCTGCGATTGCAGAATAATAAGGAGAATAGTATGACAGCATTGATTGAAATGATTCAAGTGACAAAAACCTATGGGGAAGGAAAGATGAAAGTCGTAGCCCTGCATGAGACGAATTTTCAGCTAAATGCGGGAGAGTTCGTGGCTATCGTTGGGCCTTCAGGTTCTGGAAAGACGACCTTTCTAACAACTCTAGGACAACTACAGGAAGCATCGAGTGGAAAGATTCTAGTAAAGGGGAAGGAAACAGGCAGTTTGACGGAGAAGGAAAAAACAGATCTCCGTTTTAGAGAGTTTGGTTTTATTCTCCAGGCTTCAAACTTAATTCCTTTTCTAACGGTCAAGGAACAGCTGGATTTGATAGACAGACTAGATAAGGGAAAAAATAGTAAAAGTAACCGAAAAGAGCTGTTTGACCTGTTGGATTTGGAAAAAGTAAAAGATCATTATCCCAAAGCTCTATCTGGTGGTGAACGTCAACGTGCGGCGATTGCTAGAGCGCTTTATAACAATCCGAGCATCGTTCTTGCAGATGAGCCGACAGCTAGTCTGGATACCCAGCGTGCCTACCAAGTAACGGAGATGTTGGCTGCCATTGCACATGAACAAGGTAGAGGAGTTGTCATGATTACACATGATACACGCCTTCTTGATAAGGTTGACCGTATTTATGTTATGAACGATGGCCGCCTAGTTGAAGAAACACATGCATAAAATAGAGTGGACGGTGCTGGTTTCCGTTCACTTTTTGATTGAAAGCTTTAAAAATGGCTTTGACTTTTTATAAAACTCCTAGTATTCATAGCTGATTTTTGAGAAATGTGGTATAATTTTCCTTATGGAAAAGATTATCATTACAGCAACTGCTGAAAGTATTGAACAAGTTGAACAGTTACTCGAAGCTGGCGTAGATCGTATCTATGTTGGTGAGAAAGATTTTGGCCTTCGTCTGCCAACAACCTTTAGTTATGAAGACTTACGCACCATCTCTAATCTCGTTCATGAAGCAGGCAAGGAACTGATTGTCGCGGTTAATGCCCTCATGCACCAAGATATGATGGATCGTATCAAGCCTTTCCTAGACTTCTTGGAAGAAATCAAGACAGACTACATCACAGTTGGGGATGCAGGTGTCTTTTATGTAGTCAATCGCGATGGTTATTCCTTTAAGACCATCTACGATGCTTCAACCATGGTAACAAGTAGTCGTCAAATTAACTTCTGGGGGCAAAAGGCTGGCGCATCTGAGGCGGTTTTGGCGCGTGAAATTCCATCTGCTGAGCTCTTCAAGATGCCTGAGATTTTAGAAATTCCTGCTGAAGTGTTGGTTTACGGAGCTAGTGTCATTCACCATTCTAAACGTCCGCTCTTACAAAACTACTATAACTTTACGCATATCGATGATGAAAAAACGCGTAAACGTGATCTCTTCTTAGCAGAACCGAGTGACCCTGAGAGCCATTACTCTATCTTTGAAGACAATCATGGTACCCACATCTTTGCAAATAACGACCTTGATTTGATGACTAAATTGACAGAATTGGTGGAGCATGGTTTTACTCACTGGAAACTTGAGGGACTTTACACCCCAGGTCAGAATTTTGTAGAAATTGCTAAACTCTTTATTCAAGCGCGTGGCTTGATCCAAGAGGGGAATTTCAGCCATGACCAAGCCTTCTTGTTAGATGAGGAAGTGCGCAAGTTACACCCTAAAAACCGTTTTCTCGATACAGGATTCTATGATTACGATCCTGATATGGTTAAATAGGACACAAAAACCCGAAATAAAAATGTTCGGGTTTTTTCAGTACATCCATGAAATAAAAACGGATACATGTTATAATGAAAGTAGCTCTTTAAAGGAGGTGTTTAAGTGGAGAATCTGAAAAAGATGGCAGGTATCAAGGCTGCTGAGTTTGTCAAGGATGGTATGGTTGTCGGTCTGGGAACTGGCTCTACTGCCTACTATTTCGTAGAGGAAGTAGGTCGTCGGATTAAGGAAGAAGGTTTGCAGATTACTGCTGTGACAACTTCCAGTGTGACTAGTAAACAGGCTGAAGGACTTAACATCCCGCTCAAGTCGATTGATCAAGTGGATTTTGTCGATGTGACGGTTGACGGGGCGGATGAAGTAGATAGCCAGTTTAATGGGATCAAAGGTGGTGGGGGTGCCCTTCTGATGGAGAAGGTTGTCGCAACGCCCTCAAAAGAATACATTTGGGTGGTAGATGAAAGCAAACTGGTAGAGAAACTAGGTGCTTTTAAATTGCCAGTAGAAGTGGTTCAGTATGGCGCAGAACAGGTCTTTCGTCGGTTTGAGCGAGCTGGCTACAAACCAAGTTTCCGTGAAAAAGACGGCCAACGTTTTGTGACCGATATGCAGAACTTTATCATTGACCTTGCCTTGGATATCATTGAAGATCCGATTACTTTCGGGCAAGAATTGGACCATGTCGTTGGTGTCGTAGAGCATGGCTTGTTCAACCAAATGGTGGATAAGGTCATCGTAGCGGGACGAGATGGTGTTCAGATTTTAACTTCAACAAAAGCAAACTAATCAGCATAATAAGGAGACAGACTATGTCAAAATTTAATCGTATTCACTTGGTGGTACTTGATTCTGTAGGAATCGGTGCTGCACCAGATGCCAATAACTTTGTCAATGCAGGGGTTCCAGACGGAGCTTCTGACACACTGGGACACATTTCAAAAACAGTTGGTTTGAATGTGCCAAACATGGCTAAAATCGGTCTAGGAAATATTCCTCGCGAAACGCCACTAAAGACTGTACCAGCTGAAAGCAATCCAACAGGTTATGCAACAAAATTGGAAGAAGTATCTCTTGGTAAGGATACCATGACTGGTCACTGGGAAATCATGGGACTCAACATTACCGAGCCTTTCGATACTTTCTGGAACGGATTCCCAGAAGAAATCTTGACAAAGATTGAAGAATTTTCAGGACGAAAGGTCATTCGTGAAGCCAATAAACCTTACTCAGGAACTGCTGTTATCGATGATTTTGGACCACGTCAGATGGAAACTGGGGAGTTGATTATCTACACTTCAGCTGACCCTGTTTTGCAGATTGCTGCCCACGAAGATATCATTCCTTTGGATGAATTGTACCGTATCTGTGAATACGCTCGTTCGATTACACTTGAACGTCCTGCCCTTCTAGGTCGT
The DNA here is from genome assembly GCA_905372925.1 of uncultured Streptococcus sp. Classification (GTDB taxonomy): domain Bacteria; phylum Bacillota; class Bacilli; order Lactobacillales; family Streptococcaceae; genus Streptococcus. The sequence goes on along the minus strand of CAJPRB010000086.1, from coordinate 922 downwards.
ATCATTGCCCGTCCGTATGTTGGTGAACCAGGTAACTTCACTCGCACAGCAAATCGTCGTGACTTGGCCGTTTCCCCATTTGCACCAACTGTTTTGGATAAATTGAATGACGCTGGCATCGATACGTACGCTGTTGGTAAAATCAACGATATCTTTAACGGCGCTGGTATCAATCATGACATGGGCCACAACAAGTCAAACAGCCATGGAATTGATACATTATTGAAGACCTTGGGACTTGCTGAGTTTGAAAAAGGATTCTCCTTCACAAACTTAGTTGACTTTGATGCCCTTTACGGCCATCGTCGTAATGCTCATGGTTACCGTGATTGCTTGCATGAGTTTGATGAACGCTTGCCTGAAATTATCGCAGCCATGAGAGAGAACGACCTTCTCTTGATTACTGCTGACCATGGAAATGACCCAACCTATGCAGGAACAGACCACACTCGTGAATATATCCCACTTTTAGCATACAGCCCTAGCTTTAAAGGAAATGGTCTCATTCCAGTCGGACATTTCGCAGATATCTCAGCGACAGTTGCCGATAACTTTGGTGTTGAAACTGCCATGATTGGGGAAAGTTTCTTAGATAAATTGGTATAAGATGACGCGCTATGCTTTACTGGTAAGGGGCATTAATGTCGGTGGGAAGAATAAGGTTGTTATGTTGCAACTTCGTCAAGAATTGACAGAGTTGGGTTTGGAGAAGACTGAAACTTACATTAACAGTGGTAACATTTTCTTTACTGCGACAGATCCCAAAGCCCAATTGGTTGAAAAGTTAGAGGCTTTCTTTGAAATCCATTATCCATTTATTCAGAGCTTTTCCTTGCTGAGTCTTGAGGACTTTGAAGCGGAACTTGAAAATCTGCCTGAAAGGTGGACCAAAGATTTGGGACGAAAGGACATCCTCTTTTAT
>CAJPRB010000085.1:0-6777 GCA_905372925.1 uncultured Streptococcus sp. | reverse complement strand
GGCAAGATGAGGAAAAGAGTTATGAAATTGTATCGAAGGAATCGACTTCTGGCTCTGACTTTAAAATGGCGGTTGACCGCGAACGAAAGACTTACCAAGCCCTGTATCCCTTGAACATAAAAGCCCACAATTTAGAATATCCGACCCACGGGATTGATCAGATTGTCTGGATTTTAGAGGCTATCATCCCAAGCTTATTTGTGATTGGTATTATTTTTATGCTAACACAACTGTTTGCAGAAAGATATCAAAATAATCTCGATACAGCTCAATTATATCCTTTTTCAAAAGTGACATTTGCCATGTCCTCTCTTGGAGTTGGGGTGAACTATGTAACCGTGCTGTTTATCGGAATCTGTGGATTTTCTTTTCTAGTGGGAAGTCTGATAAGTGGTTTTGGACAGTTAGATTATCCCTACCCATTCTATAGCTTAACCAATCAAGAAGTAACTATTGGGAAGATACAAGATGTGTTATTTCCTAGTTTGCTATTAACTTTCTTAGCCTTTATCGTCATTGTGGAAGTAGTGTACTTGATTGCTTACTTTTTCAAGCAAAAAATGCCTGTCCTCTTTCTTTCACTCATTGGGATTGTTGGCTTATTGTTTGGCATCCAAACAATTCAGCCTCTTCAAAGGATTGCACATCTGATTCCCTTTACTTACTTGCGTTCAGTGGAGATTTTGTCTGGAAGATTACCTAAGCAGATTGATAATATCAATCTAAATTGGAGCATGGGGCTGGTCTTACTTCCTTGCCTGATTATCCTTTTGTTAGCGGGGATTCTATTTATCGAAAGATGGGGAAGTTCACGTAAAAAGGAAGTTTTTAATAGGTCTTAGCGTTCCTATAAGGAAGGTGAGGAAAAAACTAACACAGGGAGGGAACCAACTAGGTTCTCTCTTTTTGATGCGGACATCAAGAAGAAAACAGAAAGTTTTTGAAAAAATGACTTTTTATCTTGACAAGGGATAGAAAACTTGGTATCATATAAGAGTTGAGAAAAGCAGAAGTGAGAGCTTCTCGCCTTGTGACATCAAGTTGCCTGGCCCTACGGATGAAAAGTTTCTAAGAAACGCTATCATAACGTGCGGGCTTGTATCATTACGAGCCCGCTCTTGTTTTTCTCTAATAATAAAAAAGAGGTGAAAACCATAGCAAAGCAAGACTTATTCATCAATGATGAAATTCGTGTACGTGAAGTTCGCTTGATCGGTCTTGAGGGAGAACAGCTAGGCATCAAGCCACTCAGCGAAGCGCAAGCATTGGCTGATAGTGCAAATGTTGACTTAGTATTGATTCAACCCCAAGCAAAACCGCCTGTTGCTAAAATTATGGACTACGGTAAGTTCAAATTTGAGTACCAGAAAAAGCAAAAAGAACAACGTAAAAAACAAAGTGTTGTTACTGTGAAAGAAGTTCGTCTAAGTCCAACTATTGACAAGGGTGACTTTGACACAAAACTTCGCAATGCACGTAAATTCCTTGAAAAAGGAAATAAAGTTAAGGTATCCATTCGCTTTAAAGGGCGTATGATCACCCATAAAGAGATTGGTGCAAAAGTTTTAGCCGAGTTTGCTGAAGCAACACAAGATATTGCGATCATCGAACAACGAGCTAAGATGGATGGACGCCAAATGTTCATGCAGTTGGCGCCAGCAACTGACAAAAAATAATTGTCAGAAAGTTAAATAAAGGAGAAAAAATCATGCCAAAACAAAAAACACACCGCGCATCAGCTAAACGTTTCAAACGTACAGGTTCTGGTGGACTTAAACGTTTCCGTGCTTACACTTCTCACCGTTTCCACGGAAAAACTAAGAAACAACGTCGTCATCTTCGTAAAGCATCTATGGTGCATTCAGGAGATTTCAAACGTATCAAAGCAATGCTTACTCGCTTGAAATAATAGCCTAACAGTAAGTAAACAATTCTAGGAAATATTTGGAGGAAATAAAACATGGCACGTGTTAAAGGTGGCGTTGTATCACGCAAACGTCGTAAACGTATTCTTAAATTAGCAAAAGGTTACTATGGAGCTAAACACATCTTGTTCCGTACTGCAAAAGAACAAGTAATGAACTCTTACTACTATGCATACCGTGACCGTCGTCAGAAAAAACGTGACTTCCGTAAATTGTGGATCACTCGTATCAATGCGGCAGCTCGTTTGAACGGACTTTCATACTCACAATTGATGCATGGTTTGAAATTGGCTGAGATCGAAGTTAACCGTAAAATGCTCGCTGACTTGGCTGTTAACGATGCAGCAGCTTTCACAGCTCTTGCAGATGCAGCTAAAGCAAAACTTGGTAAATAATAATTGATAAGACTGGAACAGAATTGTCCCAGTCTTTTTAGAAATAAAGGAGAAAGCTATGGCTTCAAAAATGCTACACACCTGCTTGCGAGTAGAAAACCTTGAAAAATCAATCGCCTTTTATCAAGACGCTTTTGGATTTAAAGAATTGCGTCGCAAGGATTTTCCAGATTATGCTTTCACCATTGTCTATCTAGGACTTGATGGTGATGACTATGAGTTGGAGTTGACCTATAACTATGATCACGGCCCTTACGTGGTAGGAGATGGTTTTGCCCATATCGCTCTCAGCACACCTGACCTCGAGGCACTTCATCAAGAACATAGCGCCAAAGGCTATGAGGTTACAGAACCAAAAGGCCTACCAGGAACTCCACCAAACTATTACTTTGTCAAGGATCCTGATGGCTACAAGGTCGAAGTCATTCGTGAAAAATAATCCAGTGAAGTCAAGTAGAATGTTCGTTTTCTACTTGACTTTTTTTCTTTGAAAGAGTATACTAATACAAATTTAACCTTTAAGGGGAGTCCAGAGAGACTCACAAGGTGTCAGATAAAAGGGATAGGGAACTCTCTGTGGAGACTTTTTAAGTGTGCGCATGAGTCTAGCCTAACCCAACTGAGGCCTTGCATTAGCAAGGTCTTTTCTTTATCTGGTCCCCTTAAATTTAAGGAGGAGAAGTCATGAATCCCACATGTAAGAAGCGTTTTGGTGCGATTCGTTTGGAGACCATGAAGGTGGTCGCTCAGGAGGAAATTGCGCCAGCAATCTTTGCATTAGTTCTAGAAGGGGAAATGGTTGAAGCCATGCGAGCTGGCCAATTTCTCCATCTGCGCGTGCCTGATGACGCCCATCTCTTGCGCCGCCCTATTTCAATTTCGTCTATTGACAAGGTTAACAAGCAGTGTCATCTCATTTATCGGATAGAGGGGTCTGGGACTGCTATTTTTTCAACATTAAGTCAGGGTGATACTCTTGATGTGATGGGGCCTCAGGGAAATGGTTTTGACTTGTCTGGTTTAGACAATCAGAGCCAAGTTCTCCTCGTTGGTGGTGGGATTGGTGTTCCACCCTTGCTCGAAGTGGCCAAGGAATTGCATGCGCGTGGGGTGAAAGTAGTGACAGTCCTCGGTTTTTCTAATAAGGATACTGTTATTTTGGAGACAGAATTAGCTCATTATGGTCAGGTCTTTGTAACGACAGATGACGGTTCGTATGGCATCAAGGGAAATGTGTCAGTCGTCATCAATGATTTAGAAAATCGTTTTGATGCCATCTACTCATGTGGGGCTCCTGGAATGATGAAGTACATCAATCAAAAATTTTATGATCACCCAAGAGCTTATCTATCTCTGGAATCTCGTATGGCTTGTGGGATGGGAGCTTGCTATGCCTGTGTCCTAAAAGTGCCAGATAGTGAGACGGTCAGCCAACGTGTCTGTGAAGATGGCCCTGTTTTCCGCACAGGAACGGTTGTATTATAAGGAGAAAGTCATGACTACAAATCGCTTACAAGTTTCTCTACCAGGCTTGGACTTGAAAAATCCTATCATACCAGCATCAGGCTGTTTTGGTTTTGGTCAAGAATATGCCAAGTATTATGATTTAGACCTTTTAGGCTCTATTATGATCAAGGCGACGACACTTGAACCCCGTTTTGGGAATCCTACTCCCAGGGTGGCAGAAACGCCTGCTGGTATGCTCAATGCAATCGGTTTGCAAAATCCTGGTTTAGAAGCTGTTTTGGCTGAAAAGTTGCCTTGGCTGGAAAGAGAGTATCCTACGCTTCCCATCATCGCAAATGTAGCAGGCTTTTCAAAACAAGAGTACGCTGCTGTTTCTCGAGTAATTTCCAAGGCAGCCAATGTAAAGGCTATCGAGCTCAATATCTCTTGTCCGAATGTGGATCACGGTAATCATGGACTTCTGATTGGTCAAGATCCTGATCTAGCTTATGAAGTGGTAAAAGCGGCTGTGGAAGCTTCCCATGTGCCAGTTTATGTTAAGTTAACCCCTAGTGTGACGGATGTTGTCACCATAGCCAAAGCCGCAGAAGATGCAGGAGCAAGTGGCTTAACCATGATCAATACTCTAGTCGGTATGCGCTTTGACCTCAAAACTAGAAAACCAATCCTAGCCAATGGAACAGGTGGAATGTCAGGCCCAGCAGTCTTTCCAGTAGCCCTCAAACTCATCCGCCAAGTCGCCCAAACAACCGACCTTCCCATCATCGGAATGGGGGGAGTGGATTCGGCTGAAGCTGCGCTAGAAATGTATCTGGCGGGCGCCTCTGCCATCGGAGTTGGAACAGCCAACTTTACCAATCCTTATGCTTGTCCTGATATCATCGAACATCTGCTAAAAGTCATGGACAAATATGGCATTAGCAGTTTGGAAAATCTCCGTCGAGAAGTTAAAGACAATCTGAGATAAACTAGGTCTTCCTTATCGTCAACAAGACATAGAATCTTCATCAATTTGTAATATTTTCGTTAGTCAACTATGTTACAATAGGTTTTATAAACTAGTAATAGTGTAGATAGTTTTCTACTGAGGAGAATAAAATGAAGAAGATACTACTTGCAAGTACTGTCGTTCTTTCTATGGCAGGATTTGCAAAGACATCTGTATATGCTGAAGAATCTCAGGTTACGAAAAAAACTCAGACCACAGATGTAGTCGAGAAAAAAGAGGAAGCTGCTCCCAAGAAAGAAGTTCCTAAAGTCGAGGCGAAGAAAGAGCCAGCTGTAAAAGAGGAAAATCCTTCCAAAAAGGAAAAAAAAAGAGGAAGTTATCAAGGAAGGTTGGCAGAAAGAACAAGGAAAATGGCGTTTTTATGAAAATAACCAGCCTGTCGTAAACTGGAAAAAAATTAGTGGCACTTGGTATTACTTTGACAAAAACGGTATTATGCTCAGTAATACTATAATTGATGGTTACCTTATCCAAGGTAATGGCGCAATGGCAGAAAACGCTTGGGTGAAAATATCTGACAGGTGGTACTATGCCACAGCTTCAGGCAAGATTTCTCGTAATAAGTGGGAGAAGATTGAAGGCAGCTGGTATTACTTTGATCAAGATGGTGTCATGCTTAGCCGTACTATCTACAATGACTACCTCTTCCAAGGTAGTGGTGCCATGACAGAAAACGATTGGGTAAAAATATCTGACAAGTGGTACTATGCAACAGCTTCGGGCAAGATTTCTCGCAATAAATGGGAAAAAATCAAAGGGGCATGGTACTATTTCAATAGCGATGGTGTGATGGCAAGTAGCCAGTGGAAAAGTGACTACTATCTGAAAGATAGTGGCGCTATGGCGGAAAAAGAGTGGATTTTTGATAAATCCTACAATAGCTGGTTTTACTTGAAGTCAGATGGGGCCTACGCTTCACGTGAATGGATTGGTTCATACTACCTTAAATCTGGTGGCTATATAGCCAAAAATGAATGGATTTTTGACAAAGATTACGATGCTTGGTACTATCTAAAAGATGATGGTCGATATGTAACGGGTACTTTTACGATCAAAGGTAAAGAGTATTCCTTCCAGAATAATGGGAAGTGGATCTCAGAGGCAAAATATTACAAAGTAAAACCGATTACTGCTTATGTTTATAGCGCTTCTGGTGAAAGATTGAGTTATGTATCACAGGGAACCATAGTCTCGCTTGGAGATGTCCAATCTAAAAAAGATAGTCAAATACCAGTCAATATTTCTGGTTTATCCGGCTTCATGAATAAAAGTGATTTAGTAGCTATTGATAAAGATAGTGAATTTGTCCCTCATTATACAAGTGATGGCAAGTATTTTTACCATGAGTTATCACCTTATGTAAGTCTCCGTGTTGCGCCACATAGCTCAGCTATGACTATTGGCAAGAAATATTATTCAACTGATGGAATTCATTTTGATGGCTTTACCATTGAAAACCCCTTCCTCTTTAGAAATTTGACTAAGCCAAGTAATTACAGCGCAGCTGAATTTGATAAAGTTTATTCTTTGATGAATATTCGGGATAGTCGCCTCGCTGGTAAGGGAGCTATTTTTAAGGAAGCTGAGAAACGCTATGGTGTAAATGCTCTTTACTTGATGGCGCATAGTGCACTCGAGAGTGCTTGGGGTCGGAGCCAGATTGCCAAGGATAAGAATAACTTCTTTGGAATTGCAGCTTATGATTCGAGCCCGTATACCTCAGCCAAGAAATTTGATGATGTGGATAAGGGGATTCTCGGTGCGGCTAAGTGGATTCGCGAGAACTATATTGACTATGGACGAGACCATCTTGGAAACAAAGCTTCTGGTATGAATGTACGCTATGCTTCTGACCCATACTGGGGAGAGAAAATTGCCAGTATCATGATGACTATCAATAGCAAACTTGGTGGGAAAGACTAGGGAAGAACAAAATCGGGAACCATGATAGATTGGTTGTCGATTTTTTGTTATAATAAAA
>CAJPRB010000084.1:0-7012 GCA_905372925.1 uncultured Streptococcus sp. | reverse complement strand
TGCAATAAATATTTTTCTAAAAACTGAACTATAAAAAAATATTCCTTATGTTCTCTAAAATAGTAGTTTTGAACTATTCGATTATTGAAGCTTATTGTATTTTCTCCAACTTTTAATCTCAATCTTCTTTTCAACTTTTCCGGAAAGTAATCTTCAATATTTGTAATTCGTTTATTACCATAAATCACATCTAATATTGTTGAACTATTAGATGAGTACGATAGTTTTTGACTGACTTTTAGAAAAATTTTTTGCTTTGTAACATTACTGTTTTTGGCCTCTACAATAAATCGAAACACATTTTCAGCAGATTCCACATGCTTTACATTCCTGATTATAGGACTGTTATACGAATTAAAATCTCTATAAGAATATCTGTTGAACCAATCTACAATTGGACTAGATCTGATTAAGGACACTTGCAATTCAATACTTATTTGACTATTAGGAGGAGTGATAAACTTGTTGTTCCCCACGCTCACAAATAACCCTTTCTCTGTACTCAAATTCTCTATTTTATCAATTAAACTGGGACTACCATCAATCAAAAAAAGATTATCTTTAATATGAAAAATGTTAAAATAACTATTTCTTCCTCTTCGTAAATTGATATTTTTATTCGAAAAAGAAATTAAATCTAATATACTACTTTTACCTACACCATTTTTCCCAACAAGTAATGATAAGTTAGATATTTTTTCACCAAAAAACCTTTTGTTTTTATTCTCCACATAAAACAAAGTCCTTTCCTTCATTCTAAACTTATGTTCCTCCGAAAAAGATATCTCGCTGTTTTTTATACCAGTATCCATTTTTTCTATATATGTATAAACTAACTCAGCCATTGTAACACCTTTAATCCCTCTGATTATTTTGTCTATATTATAGCAAAATTCCATCATTTCAGATGGAATTTTTTTCTCTTAATGTCTAAAATGTCTCACGCCTGTGAAGACCATGGTCAAGCCGTATTTGTCAGCAGCTTCGATGGATTCTTGGTCACGAACTGATCCACCTGGTTGGATGATAGCCTTAATACCAGCTTTAGCGATTTCTTCCACATTATCTGCAAATGGGAAGAAGGCATCGGAAGCAAGGACAGCGCCGTCAAGACGTTCTTTAGCTTGGTCAATGGCGATACGGACAGAGGCAACACGGTTGGTTTGACCTGGTCCAACACCAAGTGTCATGTGGTCGTTGGTCACAATGATTCCGTTTGATTTGACATACTTGATAGCCTTCCAAGCAAATTCAAGAGCTGTTGCTTCTGTCTCAGTTGGTTGGCGTTTGGTCACCACTTGCCAGTCAGCTGGACTTTCTTTGACGGCGTCTTGGTTTTGAACGAGGAGACCACCAACAACACCTGTGTATTCTGCTTCCACTTCACTAGCATCTTGTGCGTCAAATGGCAAGGCAAGGATGCGCAAGTTTTTCTTTTTGTTGGTCAAAATAGCTAGCGCTTCATCCGTATAGCTTGGTGCGATGATGATTTCGAGGAAAACGCCGTGCATCTTCTCAGCTGTCGCAGCATCTACCTCACGGTTAAGAACAACGATTCCACCGAAGATAGACACTGGGTCAGACTCATAAGCGTAGTCCCAAGCAGTCTTGATATCGTCAGCTTGACCAATCCCACATGGATTCATGTGTTTGAGAGCTACAACCGTTGGACGTTCTTTGAAATCGCGGATAATACGGATAGCAGCATCAGCATCGCGGATATTGTTAAAGGACAATTCCTTACCGTTGAGCTGTTTCGCTGATGCAATGGAGTAATCCGTTGGCAAGGCTTTTTGATAGAAATCGGCATCTTGTTGAGGATTTTCACCGTAACGCATAGCTTGTTTAAGGTCATAAGTCAGAGTGAGTTTTTCAGGTTTGCTTTCACCCACTTGAGCTGTGAAGTATTCTGCAATCAAGGCGTCATAAGCTGCTGTGTGACGGAAAACCTTGGCTGCCAAACCTTGGCGAGTTTCGTAGCTTGTTTCTCCGTTTGCTGCCAATTCGTCAAGAACAATAGCATAGTCAGCAGGGTCTACAACAACGGTCACGCTGGCGTGATTCTTCGCTGCTGAACGAAGCATGGATGGACCACCGATATCGATGTTCTCCACCGCGTTAGCGTAGGTCACATCTGGTTTAAGAATGGTTTCCTTGAATGGGTAAAGGTTGACCACCACAAGGTCAATGAGCTCAATCTTGTTGTCCTTAGCCGCTTGAAGGTGGCTATCGAGGTCACGACGAGCGAGGAGACCACCGTGAATATTTGGGTGGAGAGTCTTGACACGACCGTCCATCATTTCTGGGAAACCAGTCACATCGTCGATGGCAATAGTATCAACACCAGCATTATCAAGGGCAACTTTGGTACCACCTGTTGAGATGATATCCCAACCAAGTTTTTTAAGTTCTTGGGCAAATTCAACAATGCCCGCTTTGTCTGAGACGCTGATTAAGGCGCGTTTAGTCATTATTTCTCCTTTTCCAAAACCATATATTTAACTTCGTATAAAATATCTATTAGATATACTTCTTTTGAAGCTTTACCCCATATGGGGTATTTAATAATATTTTTTATTCCACTATCTATGAAATTAATCAACCATACTATTATAGATACGATTAAAATTAAACCCAAAAATGTTTCAACAGAAATAGCTGTCTCATCTGCAACAAATAATTTATTTAAAGCCAAAGTGACAAAAGCTGTTGTTAAAATTATACCAATCCTACTGACAAATTGTATTGAACTTTCATATCGCTTAATCGACCTATCACGTTTATCTGTCAAATCAGCTATTAACAACTTTACAGCATAACTAGCTTTTTCTCCATACATAAGAATCAATTCATACTTTATTTCTCTACACAGCTCTTCAAATTTATTAGGTTTTCCGTCTGAAATTTTATCAAATTTTCGACTGAGATGAATAAAGTACACCAAAGAAAACACAGTAAAAATAAGAGAAGCTATTTTAATACATAAATCACCAAAATCCCACAACCAAACTACATAACTTGTTAACATTAGAGTAATAAATACAATTAAGCTAATTAGAAATTTATTTCTAATTTTTATTACTTTAGGGTAAAATTGTTTTTCATACTCATTAAAAAATTCTTCAAATTCTTTAACTTTGTCTAGTAAAGTCTTAACAGCTTTATTTTTCAAAATTTACTTCCTAGCCACTCCCAAGCTATCCAGCACCTCTGGATACAACTTGTACTCTGCTTCATGAATGCGAGCTTCAAAACTTTCGATGGTATCATTAGCTAGCCGTGGCACACGCACTTGTTTGATAACCTTTCCAGTATCCACACCCGAGTCCACCCAGTGAATGGTCACACCACTCTCAGCGACATCAGCATTCCAAGCATCCTCAATCCCATGAGCACCTGGAAATTCCGGGAGATAAGCTGGGTGAATATTAATAATACGACCTTCATAAGCAGCTAGCAAGGTTGGGCCGACGATTTTCATGTAGCCAGCGAGGCAGACCAAGTCAATCTGGTGTTCTTCCAAGAGTTCAACAAGAGCAGCTTCGTAGTCCACCTTGTTCTCAAACTCCTTGAGTTCAAAAGCATAGGAAAGGACGCCGAGCTTTTCTGCACGCTCGAGCACATAGGCATCACGATGGTCTGAAAAGACAAACTCCACCGGAAATTGTTCCGCAATCACCTGAAAATTTGAGCCATTACCAGAGGCAAAAACCGCTATTTTTTTCATTTGATGATGACACTTTCGTTTTCTTTCTTGACGATGCGACCAATTTCATAGACTGGTTCATCCAGCAATTCCTTGACACGAGCTACATTTTCAGGGCTAACTGCCAACATGAGTCCCACACCCATATTGAAGATTTCAAACATTTCCTCATGCTTGATTTCACCGTATTTTTCAAGAGCCTTGAAAATCGGAAGCACTGGGACCTTGTCTTCTTCAATTTCCGCAGCTAGGTCATCCGCAAACATACGAGGGACATTCTCGATAAAGCCACCACCAGTGATATGGGCAATACCGTTGACCAACTCTTCTTTGATGAGCGGTAAGACAGCCTTGACATAGATACGAGTCGGCTCAAGCAGGACTTCCTTGAGTTTCTTGCCTTCCAATTCTGGCAAGACTTCCTCACCTGTATAGTCGGCAAAGACACGACGAACAAGTGAGTAACCATTTGAGTGAATCCCACTTGAAGCAAGCCCGAGAAGAACATCGCCTTCTGCCACCTTTGAGCCGTCAATGATTTGAGATTTTTCAGCCACACCAACTGCAAAACCAGCCAAGTCGTAGTCATCTTCGCCATACATACCAGGCATTTCAGCCGTTTCCCCACCGATGAGGGCAGCGCCTGCCTGCACACAACCTTCTGCCACACCAGCAACGACTTGTTCTAGCTTGGCTGGTTCATTCTTACCAGTTGCGACGTAGTCGAGGAAATAGAGGGGCTCCGCACCTGCAGCGATGATGTCATTGACACACATGGCCACACAGTCCTGACCGATGGTATCGTGCTTGTCGTACTTGATAGCCAGCATGAGTTTGGTTCCAACACCGTCAGTCCCTGAAATCAAGACGGGCTCTTTGACACCAGTTTTTGAAAGGTCAAACATGCCCCCGAAACCACCAAGAGCTCCCATAACACCTGCACGCTCCGTACGAGCCACGTGCTTTTTGATCCGCTCAACAACTTCATAACCCGCTTCAACATCCACACCAGACTGCGCATAAGCATTTTTATTTGTCATCTTCTCTTCCTTTCCTTTCATGGAGAGTCTTTATCCGTCTATTTGTAAAAACTGGTCTTTTCATCCAAACTGCTACGATAGTCTTCCTCATAGTCGTAGAGAGGAGTTGGGTAGTCGCCGTCAAAGTAAGCGACACAGAGACCACCGTTCGGCGCATCTGTTTCAATACCAATCGAATCAATCAAACCTTCAACAGAAAGATAGGTCAGGCTATCTGCTCCAATGATTTGGCGAGTTTCTTCGACCGTATGATTGGCCGCAATCAGCTCCTGACGCGTCTGGATATCAATCCCGTAAAAACATGGATAAGCTAGCGCTGGACTACCAATGGCAACATGAACCTCAGACGCACCTGCTTCTTTCAAAAGCTGAACGATGCGGCGAGAGGTTGTCCCACGAACAATGGAATCATCAATCATAACTACACGTTTGCCTTTGACAACACCCGAAACGGCAGACAGTTTCATCCGCACCCCTTGCTCCCGCAATTCTTGAGTCGGTTGGATAAAGGTGCGTTGGGTGTATTGGTTTTTGATGAGACCCATTTCATTTGGGAGACCAGATTCTTCTGCAAATCCCATAGCTGCGCTGAGTGAGGAATTTGGCACACCGACCACAATATCTGCTTCGTGCTTGAACTCACGCGCTAATTGGGCCCCCATACGTTTGCGAGCTGTATGGACATTGACACCGTGGATATTAGAATCAGGGCGAGCAAAATAGATATACTCCATAGAGCAAATCGCCAACTGTGTATCATCTGTATAGCTATCATACTGGATGCCCTTATCATCAATGATCACAATCTCTCCAGGCTTCAAATCTCGAATCCACTCAGCACCAATAACTTCAAAAGCACAGGTTTCGGAGGAAACCACTACCGCTCCGTTGGCCATTTTCCCAATAGAAAGTGGACGGAAGCCATTAGGATCAAGAGCCGCAATCAACTTGTCCTCAAACAGCAGGATATAAGCAAAGCCACCTTTTACAAGGCTGAGCGCCTCTTTGATTTTGCCCATCAAGTTCGGATTGTGACTCCGACGAATGAGGTGAGCCAAGATTTCCGAGTCCGAAGTTGAACTGAAAATTGCTCCTCTTTGTTCCAATTCTTTCTTGAGCGATTCGGCATTGGTCAGGTTTCCGTTATGAGCAAGTCCAAACTGCATATCATGAAAGCGAAAGAGGAAGGGCTGGATGTTATCAACAGAAGCTTCACCAGCAGTCGCATAGCGCACATGTCCAATCGCGCTCGTTCCAGTCAGTTTATCCAAATTAGCAGGGTTTCTGAACACTTCTGATAAAAGCCCCATGTCACGATGACGCTTTAGTTTCCCTTGATCATTGGAGAGGATTCCTGCCCCTTCCTGACCACGGTGCTGAAGACTGTGGAGCCCAAAATAGGTTAATTTAGCAGCATCTGGATGCCCCCAGATACCGAAAACACCACATTCTTCATTAAGAGATTTTACTTCGTATGTCATTTTTTATACCTAATTTTTATTTGTGTAGCACCAAGAGCCAGAGCTACATGGCTTTTACATTACAGATATTGTCTATCGGAAAAACCGCAAATCTTATTTCCCAGTAAAGTATTTAACAGCCGACGCAAACAGGTGCTGGTCTTTATTTCCTGGGATGTTTTGGAAGAGACCGTCTTCATAACGTTCTGAGTGTCCCATTTTACCGATGATTTGACCATTCTTGCTGGTAATTCCTTCGATGGCATTTACCGAACCATTCGGATTGTACTTAGAATCCATACTTGGTTTGCCGTCAAAGTCAACGTATTGGCTAAAGATTTGACCATTGGCACGGAGCTCTGCAAATTCCTCAGCCGTCACGACAAATTTCCCTTCACCGTGCGATACTGGAATGGCATGGATATCGCCCACTTGTACCCCAGCCAACCATGGTGAGTTGGTATTGGCAATCCGAGTTTCCACCATCTTGGCCACGTGCTGGTTGGCATCATTGTAGAAGAGGGTTGGGCTGGTACTGTTAGCATCTTCAAAGTTTCCATATGGAAGAAGACCTGATTTGACCAAGGCCTGGAATCCATTACAGATACCGATAACCAAGCCACCACGAGCGATAAAGCCATCAATGGCTGCACGCACTTTTTCATTGAGCAAGATATTGACAATAAACTTAGCTGAACCATCTGGCTCGTCCGCAGCTGAGAATCCACCTGCAAAGAAGAGGATGTTAGCCTTGCCGATATTGTCAACCATGGTTTCAACTGACTTGACAATGGCTTCTTCATTCA
>CAJPRB010000083.1:0-7084 GCA_905372925.1 uncultured Streptococcus sp. | reverse complement strand
ATCATAATGTTCTTGTGTGATGCTTATATTTAAACTTTCAGTTTGAGAAATTTCTTCATTTCTATAAAAAGCAACAACATTGCGGTCTAACTGTTCAAATAGATTAAGACTTTCTACTGGAATTTCTAACATTAATGAATAACTCCTTTTCATTTTCCCTCTCTATTATACTCTAATCAGCTTGATTATCAAGTCTAAATGTAATAAAAGAATCCATCTTAAATGGATTCTTTTATTATCCTACTACTGCTTCAGCGATTTCTTCGCGGCTAATGCCAGCAAAGTAGCGTGTGATGTCAATAGCTTCTAGAGCCTTAAGAACATCTTCGCGTTCATATTTTACTCCACGAAGGACATCTTCTACTGCAGCAACATCTTCGATACCAAAGAAGTCACCATAGATCTTGATATCTTGGATTTTTGATTCAATGACGTTAGCGAAGACTTCAACCTTACCACTAGTGAATTTTGTTCCACGACGGACGTTAAATTCAGGTGATTTACCGTAGTTCCAGTCCCAAGTACCGAACTTGGTCTCCTTGATGCGGTTGATTTCAGCCAATTCTTCCTCAGAAAAAACGTATTCAGTCATCTCTGGGTACTCTTTTTTCATGTATTCCAATAGCAAATCACGGAATTCTTCAACTGTGATTTTTTCTGGTAATTCATTGACAATATTGGTTACACGGGCACGAACGGATTTCACACCTTTTGATTCAAATTTATCTTTTGAAACCTTGAGGGCGTTAGCAAGGACTGACAAATCAACGTCAAAGAGCAGGCAACCGTGGTGCATGATACGGCCATTGATATAGGCCTGGGCATTACCACAGAATTTTTTGCCATCAATCTCAAGGTCATTACGGCCTGTGAACTCAGCTTTAACACCGAGTTGAGCTAAGGTATTGATAACTGGAGTTGAGAAGCTCTTGAAGTCAAAGGCCTTGTTTTCATCTTCTTTTGAAATGATAGTATAGTTGAGGTTGTTTAAATCGTGATAAACAGCTCCACCACCACTGATACGGCGGACTACCTCAATACCATTTTCGCGAACATAATCACGGTTGATTTCTTCGATAGTGTTCTGGTGACGCCCAACAATGATAGATGGTTTGTTAATCCAAAGTAGGAAGATTTGATCCTCATCCAAAAGATGTTTAAAGGCATATTCTTCCAAGGCAATATTAAAGGCAGTGTCGTTTGAATGATTGATAATGTATTTCATGATATCCCTTTATACGATAGAGACTGGAAATAAGCTTCCAGTCTAATCTATCTTCGATTTATTTTTTCTTAGGTGAATGGATGGCCATTCCTAGAACATCTGCAAACGCTTCGTACATCACTTCAGAGTAGGTTGGGTGTCCGTGAATAGTCTTCAGCATTTCTTCAACAGTGATTTCCATTTCGATGATACTTGACGCTTCGTTAATCAATTCTGCAGCTGCAGGACCAATGATGTGCACACCAAGGATTTCTCCATATTTCTTATCAGCGATGACTTTAACAAAACCTTGAGCAGCATCCGATGCAATGGCACGACCGTTCGCTGCAAAGTTGAATTTACCGATAGCAACATCGTATTTCTCACGAGCTTGTTCTTCTGTTAGACCTACTGCTGCTACTTCAGGAAGAGTGTAGATGGCTGCCGGAGTCAAGTTCAATTTGGCGACAGCGTGATTTCCTTTAAGGGCATTTTCAGCGGCAACTTCACCCATGCGGAAAGCCGCGTGCGCCAACATCTTAGTACCGTTGATGTCACCTGGTGCGTAGATACCTGGAACAGAAGTTTCCATGTATTCATTGACCTTGATGCGTCCACGATCCAATTCAAACTCAACATCGCCAATTCCTTCGAGGTCTGGCACACGACCGATTGAAAGGAGAGCTTTGCTTGCGATGATATCATCCTTTCCTTCAACCTTGATACGAAGTTGACCATTTTCCTCGATGATTTCTTGGAGTTTTGTACCTGTCAAGATAGTCATGCCTTTGCGTTCCAAAATCAAGCGAAGATTCTTAGAAACTTCCGCATCCATAGCTGGAACGATACGGTCCATCATTTCGATAACAGTCACTTTTGAACCAAATGTCATGAATGCCTGACCAAGTTCGATACCGACAACGCCACCACCGATGATAACGAGGCTTTCTGGAACTTCGTTCATTTCAAGAATGTCATCACTTGTCATCACGAGTGATGATTCCATACCAGGAACGTTGATCTTGCTGACTTTTGAACCACCAGCAAGGATAATTTTCTTAGTTTCAAGCAACTCTGAACCATTAACCAAGACATTCTTATCTTTAGTAATGGTACCAACACCCTTATGAACAGTAACTCCGTAACTACGAAGAAGACCCGCAACACCACCTACCAAGGTATTGACAACTTTAGATTTAGTTTCTAAAAGTTTGTCCATATCAACAGTGAAGTTTGGATTTTCGATGACGATACCACGGTTTGCTGCATGACCGATGTTTTCGATGATTTCAGCGTTGTGAAGGTAGGTCTTGGTTGGGATACAGCCACGGTTCAAGCACGTTCCACCAAGTTCAGATTTCTCAACAAGGGCAACTTTACCACCAAGTTGGGCTGCTTTAATGGCCGCTACATAACCAGCAGGTCCACCACCAATCACAACGATATCAAAGGCATCGTCGCTCTTGCCGTCGTCGTTTGAGGCACTAACTGCAGGCGCTGAGCTAGCTTCTGGTGCTGCTGCTCCAGCTGTTGGGATATTTTCCCCTTCTTCACCAAGGTAACCGATGACTTCAGTTACAGGAACAGTTTCACCATCACCTTTTAGGATGGCAATTAAGTAGCCATCTTCTTCGGCTTCCAATTCCATGCTGACTTTGTCAGTCATGATTTCCAAAAGGATTTCTCCTTCTTTTACAAATTCACCGACTTTTTTATTCCATTGGACGATTTGTCCTTCTGTCATATCCACGCCGGCTTTTGGCATAATTACTTCTAAGGCCATGTCTTACTTCCTTTATCTAAAACTCTAAAATAACAATAGCTACTTAAACCAACATTGAGATTGGATTCTCAATCAAGGCTTTCAAATCTTTCATAAACTTAGCACCAGCCATACCATCTACAACACGGTGGTCAATGGTTAATCCTAAACTCATGATTGGTCGGATAACAATCTCACCATTGAAAACTACAGGTTTCTCAACTGTTGAGCTAACCCCGAGAATAGCTGAGTTTGGTTGGTTAATAATAGGACCGAAGGACTGAACGCCAAACATTCCCAAGTTACTAATTGTGAAGGTTGAATTTTGCAGTTCGCTTGGAGCCAATTTACCATCCAAGGTACGCCCAATCACATCCTTAAAGGCTACAACCAACTCTGACAAGCTCATTTTTTCAGCATTATAGACAACAGGTGTCATTAGACCATTATCCATTCCAACTGCCATAGCAAGGTTGACATAGTTATGAGTGATAATGTTCTTGCCATCTTCGGTCAATGAAGCATTGATATAAGGGTGTTTCATCAATGTTTTTACAACAGCGAGTGAAAGAAGGTCTGTTACAGTAGTCTTCTTACCAGTTGCTTCCATAATTGGCTCAAGAACCTTCTTACGAAGAGCCAGCATTTCAGACATATCGACATCGTAGTTGAGTGTGAAAGTTGGCGCAGTTAAGTAAGATTCAACCATACGTTGGGCGATAACCTTACGCATTGGTGTCATTGGAATACGCTCAATCTCACCATAAGGAGTGATAGTATCTGGAACTTCTTCCACTTTTTCGATCTGAGCAGGAGACTTGATGGTATCGTTTTCGATGTTTTCAGGAAGCAAGGCTAAAACGTCCTTCTTCATGATCTTACCACGATGACCCGTTCCTTGGATTTCCTGCCAAGCAATGTTATGTTCGAGGGCAATTCGTTTTGCAAGTGGCGAAATGCGAACCACATTTGTGTCTTTATAAGTTTCCACGTCTTCTTTGTGGACACGACCGTTTGCACCTGAGCCAGAAACGTCGTAGAGGTTGATCCCTAGATCATCCGCTAACTTTCTAGCCGCAGGAGTCGCTCTTAGCTTGTCATCAGCCATGACCTCTCCAATTCTAATTATGATACAAAGGGCGTTAAAAGCGACTGAAAAATAGGAAATCGACGCTGGCTTCGATGAAGCCAAGGAGATTTATCTTTTTTCCGAGCTTTTAGCCCGTGTTTAACTCTACAAGTAACTTGGACACGTACCGTGTCTCAAGTTACTACGGTTGCCGCTATTAGACGGTCAACCTAGTAGACTTACTAAGTTTTTTGTCGAATATTATCGATTCGTCAAAAAACTGTCGCAACTCTTCAAATCACTTGAATACAACACGTATCTCAAGTTGCTAAAGTTAAAAACTCTAAAATTTACGTAATTTAATTTATGTGATATTATTCTTTGTTGTAAGTTTTTCGGATTGCATCTTTGATGCTTTCAACTGTTGGAATCATTGCATTTTCTAGGTTTTGTGCGTAAGGCATTGGCACATCTTCTCCTGCGCAACGGCGGATTGGTGCATCTAGATAGTCAAATGCTTCTGACTCTGAAATAATTGCTGAAATCTCTCCGATATAGCCACTTGTTTTGTGGGCGTCGTTGACCAGAACAACTTTACCAGTCTTCTTAACTGAGTTAATGATGACATCCTTATCAAGCGGTACAAGGGTACGTGGGTCCACAATTTCAACCGAAATTCCTTCTTCTGCCAATTCTTCGGCAGCTTGAACCACACGGCGAAGCATTTTTCCATAAGTAACAACTGTTACATCTGTACCTTGACGTTTGATTTCCCCAACCCCAAGTGGGATTGTATAGTCTGGATCAACTGGTACTTCCCCTTTTTGGTTAAATTCTGACTTGTACTCAAGAATGATAACAGGATTGTTGTCTCGGATAGAAGACTTAAGAAGTCCTTTCATGTCCGCAGGTGTTCCAGGTGCCACAACCTTAAGTCCAGGAATGTGAGTAAACCAAGACTCTAGAGATTGCGAGTGCTGCGCTGCAGAACCAACTCCGTTACCAGCTGCACAGCGGACAGTCATTGGAACCTGACCTTTACCACCAAACATATAACGTGTTTTAGCAGCTTGGTTGACGATATTGTCCATGGCTATAACCGAGAAGTCCATAAAGGTCATATCAACGATTGGGCGAAGTCCTGTCATAGCTGCTCCCGCTGCTGCTCCAGAGATGGCAGCTTCAGAAATCGGACAGTCACGGATACGTTCTGGACCAAATTCTTCGAGCATTCCAACAGAAGTTCCGAAGTCTCCTCCGAAGACACCGACGTCTTCTCCCATCAAGAATACATTTTCATCGCGACGCATTTCCTCAGACATAGCAAGGATAATGGTGTCACGGAAGGACATTGTTTTTGTTTCCATTTTTATCTCTTTCTCCTTAGTCTGCGTAAATATCTTCAAATGCAGATTCAAGCGGTGGGAATGGGCTTTCTTCTGCAAATTTAACAGAAGTTTCTACTGCTTCCTTGACTTGTGCTTGAATTTCTTCCAATTCTTCGGCACTTGCAATAGTATTTTCAATGAGGTAATTGCGGAGGTTTTCAATTGGGTCTTTTTGTTTCCACAATTCCACTTCTTCACGGGTACGATATTTACCAGGGTCAGATGATGAGTGACCAAGCCAGCGATAAGTTACACTTTCGATCAAGACTGGTCCATTTCCTCCGCGAACATGGTCTACTGCTTTCTTAAATCCTTCATAAACGTCGATGACGTTGTTGCCATCTTCGATAAACATTCCAGGAATACCATAAGCTGCGCTACGATGATGGATATGTTCTACATTGGTCATTTTCTTGATATCCGCAGAGATACCATAACCGTTATTAATACAGTAGAAAATGACTGGCAGGTTCCAAATAGAAGCCATGTTAACTGCTTCATGGAAGACACCTTCGTTGGTCGCGCCATCTCCAAAGAAGCAGACAACGATTTTACCAGTATGTTGCATTTGCTGACTGAGAGCTGCACCAACAGCGATTCCCATACCACCACCTACGATACCATTGGCACCAAGGTTACCAGCATCAAGGTCAGCAATGTGCATGGAACCACCTTTTCCTTTACAGGTTCCAGTGTATTTCCCAAGGATTTCAGCCATCATTCCGTTGAGGTCAATCCCTTTGGCAATAGCCTGTCCATGACCACGGTGGTTGGAGGTAATCAGATCATCTGGATTGAGGGCCAGCATAGCTCCGACGTTAGCAGCTTCCTCTCCAACAGAAAAGTGAGTCATACCAGGGACTTTTCCCTTTTTCACTAACTGAGCAATTTTTAAGTCCATGCGACGGATTTCTTCCATCTTACGGAACATCTCTAGCAAAAGATTCTTATCTAAAGTTGACATAATCTTGCCTTTCTAACTTTGTACTTACCTTACTATTTTACCTTTTTTAGTATACACTGTCAAAGTATATGACCGATAAAATTTCACAAGGTAAAAAAATAAATCCCCGTTTTAACAGGGATTTTCTTTAGTTAGATTATTTTTTCACAAAGTTCATTTGACATTGGAAACTTCAAATCTTTTCATAATTTTTTGCAAACGCCATTGATAGAGGATAGCACTAACGACCAAACTCGCTATTAGACCAATCCAGTAAGAATAGGCTCCCAAAGTTGTCACATGATCTAGGAATAAGCCTAATGGAATGGAAACAGCCCAGTAAGCAATTACTCCTAGATAGAAGGGAACAACCGTATCCTTATAGCCTCTCAGTATTCCTTGTAAAGGAGCTGCAACGGTGTCAGCTAACTGGAAAAATAGACTATAAGTTAGGAAGGTAGATGTTAGTTCAATGAAGTCAGGATTATTTCCATATAAACTGGCTACGACATCTCTCAAAATATAGAGAAAGCTCAATGTAAAGCCTGCAAATATCAGTGCTATACAACGTCCAAGTTTGATATAGGTCTTAGCATCATAAAAGCGCTTAGCCCCTACCTCATAAGAAACAACGATGGCCATGGCAGAAGAAATACTCATGGGAAAAGCATACATGAGAGTTGAGAAGTTCATGGCTGACTGGTGGCTGGCAATAATC
>CAJPRB010000082.1:0-7158 GCA_905372925.1 uncultured Streptococcus sp. | reverse complement strand
ATTTTACCACTTTTTATAGGAGAAGGATAGTGGGAAGTTGAATTGGTTTTACTAGCTTAACCTATAAAAAATAGAGCCAGATATTATTTCAGTAATTTTTCTTTCTTTTTACATTAAATTGTCAGAAAATTTATTGACAGATTAAAGAAATCGTGTTACATTATCTCCAAGGGTATTTTTATACCAAATCTACATGAAAGGACGGGGTATGAAACTCTCTCATATTTTAACAGGCTTACTTCTACTCCTAGTCTTTCTCTCCATCAGCATTGGAACCAGTGATTTTTCTTGGGAAAAATTCTTTGCTTTTGACCAGCAGACCTGGCTTCTCTTTCAAGAGTCGCGTCTTCCAAGAACCATCAGTATTCTCCTTGCAGCCTCTAGTATGAGCATGGCAGGACTCCTCATGCAGACCATTACTCAAAATCAGTTTGCTGCTCCGAGCACAGTTGGAACGACTGAAGCCGCCAAACTGGGAATGGTGTTAAGCCTCTTTGTCTTTCCGTCTGCGAGTCTGACCCAAAAGATGCTCTTTGCTTTTGGCTCATCTATTTTATTTACCCTCTTCTTCCTGGCCTTTATGACTCTTTTTTCTATAAAGGAAAGGTGGATGTTGCCTCTGATCGGGATCATCTATAGTGGGATTATTGGTTCTATCACAGAAGTTATCGCCTATCGTTTCAATCTGGTTCAGAGTATGACGGCCTGGACCCAGGGCTCCTTCTCCATGATTCAGACCCATCATTATGAGTGGCTCTTCTTAGGCCTCATTATCCTGATAGCCGTTTGGAAATTATCCCAAACCTTTACCATCATGAATCTGGGCAAGGAAGCCAGTGAGAGTTTGGGAATTTCTTACTCCCTACTTGAAAAACTGGCCCTCTTTCTGGTGGCGCTAACGACAAGCGTCACCATGATTACCGTGGGTGGCTTGCCTTTTCTCGGGGTTATCGTTCCCAATCTTGTCCGCAAGTGCTATGGAGATAATCTGAGCCAAACCAAACTCATGGTCGCACTGGTCGGCGCCAATCTGGTTCTGGCCTGCGATATCCTCGCTCGAGTCTTGATTCGGCCTTATGAGCTGTCTGTCAGTCTCCTGCTAGGAATCATCGGTAGCCTCGTCTTCATCCTACTTCTCTGGAGAGGGGGGCGAAAAGATGCAGTCTAAAAACAAACATACCAAGCTCTTCTGGCTTCTCATTATTCTGGCCATCGGAGCTTGTCTCCTCTACTTTTGGCCCATCACTAACCTGTCTGCCTTTTCCTGGAAGCTGCGTTCCCAAAAAATCATCGTTTATCTCTTGGTAGCTATCGCGACAGGGATTTCAACCATTAGTTTTCAAACCCTGACGGAAAATCGCTTCCTGACACCTAGTATTTTGGGAATCGAATCCTTCTATGTCCTGCTACAGACTCTACTACTAATATTTGAAAGCAAATTTCTACAGCTTGGGAAGTCGCCTGTCTTAGAATTTCTAGTCTTGCTTCTGCTTCAATCCCTCTTCTTTCTCGCCTTACAAGGTTACTTGAAGACGCTGATGAAGCAAGATCTGGTCTTCATTCTGCTAATCTGTCTAGCACTCGGAAGTCTCTTTCGAAATATCAGTACCTTCCTCCAAGTCCTGATGGATCCAAATGAATACGATAAACTGCAGAACAGTCTCTTTGCCTCCTTTCAGCATCTCAACACTTCCATCCTAGCCATCGGTTCTCTGATCATCCTCGCCTTGACAATCTTTTTCTTTCGAAAAGCAGTCGTTCTGGATGTCTTGCACCTGCAAAGAGAAACGGCTCAGATACTGGGACTCGATGTTGAAAAAGAACAGAGGGAACTCCTCTGGGGCATCGTGCTTTTGACCTCAACAGCCACTGCCTTGGTAGGGCCTATGGCCTTCTTCGGCTTTATGCTGGCCAATCTCACTTACCTGATTGTCAAAGATTATCGGCACAAGTTGCTCTTTATCGTAGCCATTCTGATTGGATTTATTAGTTTGACCTTGGGGCAAGCCCTCATCGAACGAGTCTTTGCACTAGAAATTCGCATCAGCATGATTATTGAGAGCGTTGGAGGTCTCTTATTCTTTATCTTACTTTACAGGAGGGCGCGTCAGTGAAACTGGAAAACATTGACAAATCCATTCAAAAACAGGATATTTTGCAAGACATTTCCCTTGAAGTCAGTCCTCAGAAACTGACAGCCTTTATTGGTCCAAATGGTGCTGGAAAATCAACCCTTCTCTCCATCATGAGCAGACTGACCAAGAAGGATCAAGGAATCCTCAGTATCAAAGGCCGTGAAATCGAGAGTTGGAATTCGCAAGAACTGCCCAAAGAGCTCACCATCCTAAAGCAGAAGATCAATTACCAAGCCAAATTGACTGTAGAAGAACTGGTCAGTTTTGGACGTTTTCCCTACAGCCGTGGTCGACTGAAGACAGAAGACTGGGAAAAAATCCGAGAAACTCTGGACTATCTGGAACTGACCAACTTAAAAGACCGCTACATTGATAGCCTATCTGGAGGACAGCTCCAACGTGTCTTTATCGCCATGGTACTGGCCCAGGATACAGACTTTATCTTACTAGACGAACCGCTCAATAACCTCGATATCAAGCAAAGCGTCAGCATGATGCAGATTCTTCGGCGACTGGTGGAGGAACTAGGGAAGACCATTATCATCGTCCTCCACGATATCAACATGGCTAGCCAGTATGCGGATGAAATTGTTGCCTTTAAAGACGGTCAAGTCTTTTGCAAGGGAACGACTGCCCAAATCATGCAAGCTGACCTGCTCAGTCAACTCTATGAGATTCCCATCAAGCTGGCTGATATCAATGGCAAAAAGATATGTATCTATAGCTAGCTATTCTGAACTCATGTTAGAGAACCCTCTGTCTCTTAGCTAACAAGCCTATCTAAAAGACTCCCTACATCGTTATCACATTTTAAAAAGGAGAAATTATGAAAACATCCCTTAAACTTTATCTCACTGCCCTAGCAACTAGCTTCTTGCTCTTACTTGGTGCATGTAGTACAAATACAAACTCAAGCACTAGCCAGACAGAGACAAGTAGCTCTGCTCCAACAGAGATAACCATTAAAAGTTCACTAGATGAGGTCAAACTTTCAAAGGTTCCTGAAAAGATTGTGACCTTTGACCTCGGTGCTGCGGATACTATTCGCGCTTTAGGTTTTGAAAAGAATATCGTCGGAATGCCTACAAAAACTGTTCCGACCTACCTAAAAGATCTTGCAGGAAATGTCAACAATGTAGGTTCCATGGTTGAGCCAGACCTAGAAGCCATTGCTGCTCTTGAGCCGGATTTGATTATCGCTTCTCCACGTACCCAAAAATTCGTAGACAAGTTCAAAGAAATCGCGCCAACCGTTCTCTTCCAAGCAAGTAAGGACGACTACTGGACTTCTACCAAGACCAACATCGAATCCCTAGCAAGCGCCTTCGGCGAAACAGGTACACAGAAAGCCAAGGAAGAATTGGCCAACCTAGACAAGAGCATCCAAGAAGTCGCTACTAAAAACGAAAGTTCTGACAAAAAAGCCCTTGCTATTCTCCTCAACGAAGGAAAAATGACTGCCTTTGGTGCCCAATCTCGTTTCTCTTTCTTGTACCAAACCTTAAAATTCAAGCCAACAGACACTCAATTTGAAGACTCTCGCCACGGACAGGAAGTCAGCTTTGAAAGTGTCAAAGAAATCAATCCTGACATCCTCTTTGTCATCAACCGTACCCTTGCCATCGGCGGTGACAACTCAAGCAACGACGGCGTCCTAGAAAATGCCCTCATCGCTGAAACTCCTGCTGCTAAAAATGGTAAAATCATCCAACTAACACCAGACCTCTGGTATCTAAGCGGAGGCGGTCTTGAATCAACTAAACTTATGATTGAAGACGCTCAAAAAGCTTTGAAATAAACAAGAAAACCCAACAGCAAATGATGTTGGGCTTATTTTTCTTCTTGATTTCGTTTGAGAGAAAAGTGGTCTGGGACAGGATCTTTTCCTATTGGCGACCAGGGATGACAACGTAAAATCCGAGCCAAGCCCATCAAAACACCCTTGAAACCATGCTTTTCAATAGCCTGAATCATGTAGTTAGAACAAGTCGGCTCAAAGCGACAAGAGGGTGGAAAGGCCGGTGAGATAAAACGTTGGTAAAAGCGTACTGGCACTATTAAGATGCGTTTCATTATTTCTTGGTTACAGCCATGGTGTGTAGTTGGCTGATTTCTTTTTTGTTAAGTCGACGGGCTTCTCCTGGACGAAGACCAGTCAAGTCTAAGTGTCCAAAACGTGTCCGAGACAACTTATCCACTTGAAGACCGACGGCTTCAAACATCTTTTTAACCTGATGGTTGCGTCCTTCATGGATAGTCAACTGCACTACTGAGCGATTTTTGACTGGATCTACTTTGAGAATCTCATATACAGCTGGCTTGGTTTTCTTGCCATCAATCTCAAGACCACGAGTCAAGGGGCGGAGATTTTCTTTGTTGGCCACACCTTTAACACGCGCGACATAGACCTTGTCAATCTCATTACGGGGGTGAATCATCTCATCCGTAAAATCACCGTCATTGGTCAAAATCAAGACACCTGATGTATCCCAGTCCAAACGACCTACAGGGTAAATGCGTTCTTTGACATGTGGCAAGAGGTCCACAACGGTCTTACGACCCTTGTCATCCGTCACACTGGAAATCACTCCACGTGGTTTGTTAAGCAGATAGTAAACCTTTTCTTCGTTGTAGATGGGCTGACCTTCAACTTCGACCTTGTCACCAGACTTGATGGTGGTTGCGAGTTCACGTACTACCTGTCCGTTGACGGTTACCAAGCCTTGCTTGATCAACTCTTCTGCTTTTCTCCTACTGGCCACACCTGCGTGGGCAATATACTTATTGATTCTCATCTTCTTCTATCCTTTCACCAAATAATTGGCTTTCTTGGGCTTGAATCTCAAGCTCATCAATCACTGGTAATTCTTCCAAATGGTTAATTCCCATGTAATCTAGGAAATAATCCGTGGTCACATAGAGATTGGGGCGGCCCAAAACTTCTTTTTTCCCGTCTTCTCTTATCAATTCAAAAGCTTGCAACTTTGCCAAGGCTCCACTCGAGTTGACCCCACGGATAGCATCAATTTCTATCCGCGTGATAGGCTGCTTGTAGGCAATGATGGACAAGGTCTCAAGGGCAGCCCGAGACAAACTCTGGTTGATAGGTGCCTTGGAGTATTCCTTCAAAATCGCTGCAAATTGAGGCTTGGTGACCAATCTGTATGCACCACCTGTCTCAATCAGAGACAAGCTCGACTCTTGGTCTTTTTCATACTTTTGGGCTAATTTTTCTAAACTCTGTTGGATGCCTGTCGGTGGAAGTGAGAGGAGTTCAGCCAACTGGCGAACTCGAATCCCATCTTCACCTGCCACAAACAAGAGCGCTTCTATTTCTGCTAAAGTACTCATCTTTCCTCTCTATCAAGTCTAGCTTTGTGCCTCTTGACTTTCTTCCTTCTTTTCCATGAGATAGATATCTCCGAAACTCTCCTCTTGCACGAGGACCAGCTCCTGGGTTTTGATTAGCTCTAGGGTTGCCAAAAAGAGGGTGATGACCTCTTGGACATTCTGGGCTTCCTTGAACAAATCCTGCAAACGCAACTGGTCTCGTCCAGACAAGGACTCTTTTACAATGACCATCATGTCCTCAATCTTATACTCATCCCGCAGGATGGTTGTGTGATTCTGAGCGAACTCCTCTTTTTTCTTGGCTAGAATATTTGAAAAAGCCAAAAAGAGGTCAATGGTCGTCTTGTCATGTACAAGCTCCGCATCCTCGTAAATCAACTCTGTCGGCGCTTTGGAATAGTACTGGGCCCGATCTTGGTGCTTAGCCTCCAAGTGCTCACCCAAGAGCTTGAACTTGCGGTATTCTTCGATTTGGGAGAGAAGGTCCTGCTCTAGGTCATCCTCCAAATCAGCCACTTCTGCCACCTTTGGCAAGAGCTTGCGACTCTTGATCAGCATCAGCTGACTAGCCATGACCATATACTCGCCCGTCACTTCCAGACGCATGGCCTGCAGAGTTGAGACATAGGCTAGATACTGTTCGATAACTTCCGTAATGGGCACATCGTAGATATCCATCTGGTACTTAGAAACCAGGTGCAAGAGCAGGTCCAGGGGCCCTTCAAAATCTTTTAATTTAATATCCATTATCTATATTTTTCTAAGGTCAGGACTGTTTTTAATCCTAATTTTTTTGCAATTTCGTACAAATCAACCTTCTTTTCTATCTGTCTTAGAATAAACTGTTCCCGCAAGGCTTGAGCGGATAAGGTCGGGAAACCTTTCTCCTTAACAAAGGACTCCAGCTGACGAAAGGCCCACTGACGAGAATAGGCTTTCCCTCCCCTTTCAAAGAGATAGGTCTGCCCCATCAAGGGTTCTAGCTCTGGAATCAAGGTCGTGGGTATGGTGACAATCCTCTGTTGGGAAGCCTTGTTAATTCGCAACACCTGAAAATCCAGATTGATATCTGCAACCTTAAGGGCTAAAATCTCACTTGGCAAGAGCCCTATTTCCAAGATAAGAAGCGCCAGCAATCGTCCTTCTGGATAATTACTTTCCTGCCAAAAAGAGTCTAAGTCTAGAATCTCTGGCTTTTCAGTCTTCTTTTCAGCTTGTTTGGCTAATTCCAAACGATAAAAACTGTCCACCTCTCCTTTTTGGTAGAGAAAGTAGAGAAATTGATTACAGGCCGAAAGTTTTCGCTTCTGGGCGCTGATTTTTAGATTGGCCAGCTGGCCTTGGTAAATCTTGAGACTAGTCTCAGAGATCCGCTCACCTACAATGTCTAAAAATTGCTCTAGATCATACTTATAAGACTGCTTGGAATTGGCAGACAAACCCTGCTTTCCCTCTAAAAAGTCTGAAATCCTATCTCTCATTTGCATCGAATCTCATATTCCTTACTAAAGTCATGCAAGAGGGCATTGACGGCCTTGAGGATAGATTTGCGCGTGATGATTCCTTGGAAAATTCCTTCACCATCTACGACTGGCAAGAAGGGTTCATCGACCAGTTTATGGAGGACCTCTGTGATGTTATAGTCTGGAGCGACGACTGCCACATCTGTCTT
>CAJPRB010000081.1:0-7182 GCA_905372925.1 uncultured Streptococcus sp. | reverse complement strand
ACTACATTCGCATGTTTAAAGACCCTGTCTTTACCAAGTCTTTGATCAATACCGTTATTCTGGTTATTGGGTCTGTTCCGATTGTGGTTCTCTTCTCGCTCTTTGTAGCATCTCAAACCTATCATCAAAATGCGATTGCCCGTTCTTTCTATCGTTTCGTCTTCTTCCTTCCTGTAGTTACAGGTAGTGTTGCCGTAACAGTTGTATGGAAATGGATCTATGACCCACTATCAGGGATTCTAAACTTTGTCCTTAAGTCAAGCCATATCATCAGCCAAAACATTTCTTGGTTGGGTGATAAAAACTGGGCTTTGCTAGCGATTATGATCATCCTTTTGACAACATCTGTTGGTCAACCGATTATCCTTTATATCGCTGCCATGGGAAATATTGATAACTCACTAGTTGAAGCAGCGCGTGTTGACGGTGCGACTGAGTTCCAAGTCTTCTGGAAGATCAAATGGCCTAGCCTTCTTCCAACAACTCTTTACATCGCGATCATCACAACCATCAACTCATTCCAATGTTTCGCCTTGATTCAATTGTTGACATCTGGTGGTCCAAACTACTCAACAAGTACCTTGATGTACTATCTTTACGAAAAAGCCTTCCAATTGACAGAGTACGGCTATGCAAATACCATCGGTGTCTTCTTGGCAGTGATGATTGCCATTGTCAGCTTTGCTCAATTCAAGATCCTCGGAAACGACGTAGAATACTAAAGAAAGGAGACAGTTATGCAACCTACACAAAAGAAACCCTTAACAGCTTTCACTGTTATTTCAACGATTATCTTGCTCTTGTTGACCGTACTGTTCATCTTTCCATTCTACTGGATTTTGACAGGGGCCTTCAAATCACAGCCTGATACCATTATGATTCCGCCACAATGGTTCCCTAAAATGCCAACTATGGAAAACTTCCAACAACTCATGGTGCAAAACCCTGCTATGCAGTGGATGTGGAACTCTGTATTTATCTCACTGGTAACCATGTTCTTAGTCTGTGCAACCTCTTCTCTAGCAGGTTATGTCTTGGCTAAAAAACGTTTCTATGGTCAACGCATCCTCTTTGCAGTCTTTATCGCTGCCATGGCACTTCCAAAACAAGTTGTCCTTGTACCATTGGTACGTATCGTCAACTTCATGGGAATTCACGATACTCTCTGGGCAGTTATCTTGCCTTTGATCGGATGGCCATTTGGGGTATTTCTTATGAAACAGTTCAGTGAAAACATCCCAACTGAATTGCTTGAATCAGCTAAAATCGACGGTTGTGGTGAGATTCGTACCTTCTGGAGCGTAGCCTTCCCTATCGTGAAGCCAGGATTTGCAGCCCTTGCAATCTTTACCTTCATCAATACTTGGAATGACTACTTTATGCAGTTGGTTATGTTGACTTCACGTCAAAACTTGACCATCTCACTCGGGGTTGCGACCATGCAGGCCGAAATGGCGACCAACTATGGTTTGATCATGGCAGGTGCAGCTCTTGCAGCCGTGCCAATCGTAACCGTCTTCCTTGTCTTCCAAAAATCCTTCACTCAGGGTATTACTATGGGAGCTGTCAAAGGATAAGACCTTGCGAAAATCGAGTTTAAACGACGTTAGCGTTACTTTGCCATACTTAAGTATTACCTGCGGTTAGCTTCCTAGTTTGTTCTTCGATTTTCATTAAGTATAAGAGAATATAGAGTTATAAGTGTCTACAAAATGGAGAGTATGCAGTTACTTCGTGAAGTTTTGTCAGACACTTATAAACTTAAGAATGAACTCTTTTCATGATACTAGTTAGAGTAGGTTCGTTTTATGGTGGCTATTTCCCGCTTTAGTGGTATCTAAGATAAGCATCTTACGCTTATCTTAGACGGAATTTTTGAGACTGACGATGAAAGAGCAAAAGGCTCAAAAATTAGGAATGAAATACCGAAGGAATTTGCTTCCGTCCGCACTATTACAGGGAAATAGAGAAAGGATAATTCGAAACTGAAAAATAGTAACTATCAGAAACGAAGGAAACAGTATGATTTTTGACGATTTGAAAAACATCACCTTTTACAAAGGGCTTCATCCCAATCTAGATAAGGCTATCGACTATCTCTACCAGCACCGTAAGGATTCTTTCGAACTCGGTAAGTATGAGATTGACGGGGACAAGGTCTTTCTAGTTGTTCAGGAAAATGTCCTCAATCAAGCTGAAAATGATCAATTTGAGCATCATAAGAACTATGCAGATTTGCATTTACTGGTGGAAGGACATGAATACTCGAGCTACGGTTCACGTATCAAAGACGAGGCAGTAGCATTCGACGAAGCGAGCGACATTGGCTTTGTCCATTGTCATGAAAAATACCCACTCTTGTTGGGTTATCACAATTTTGCGATTTTCTTCCCAGAAGAACCTCACCAGCCAAATGGCTACGCGGGTATGGAAGAAAAGGTTCGCAAATATCTCTTTAAAATTTTGATTGATTAAAAGAATCAGGAGGAGCAAACATGGCACAAAAAGGAGTAAGCCTTATCAAGGCAGCATTTGATACAGATAATTTTCTCATGCGTTTCAGTGAGAAGGTCTTGGATATCGTGACAGTCAATCTACTTTTTGTCGTCTCTTGTTTGCCCATTGTGACGATTGGAGTGGCGAAAATCAGCCTTTACGAGACCATGTTTGAGATTAAGAGAAGCAGACGGGTACCAGTCTTCAGAACTTATCTAAGAGCCTTCAAGCAAAATTTGAAACTGGGTCTTCAGTTAGGTTTGCTGGAGTTAGGCATTGTTTTGCTGAGTCTTTTAGATCTCTATCTCTTCTGGGGCCAGACAGCTTTGCCTTTTCAGATTGTGAAAGCAATTTGTTTGGGGATTCTCATCTTCCTCACTCTGGTGATGTTGGCCAGCTATCCCATCGCTGCGCGCTATGAATTGACTTGGAAAGAAGTGCTGCAAAAAGGGCTTATCTTGGCAAGTTTTAACTTTCCATGGTTCTTCCTCATGTTAGCCATTCTCTTTCTTATTGTGATGGTTCTTTATCTATCCGCCTTCACTCTCCTTTTGGGTGGGTCAGCCTTTATCCTCTTTGGTTTTGGTTTGCTAGTCTTTCTTCAAGCAGGATTGATGGAGAAAATTTTTGCCAAATACCAGTAGGATGGTTTGTTTCTGAAACTACTTTCAATCGTTACAGTTTCTAAAATACAGGTAGAAACTAAAATCTAAGTGTATACAAGATATTGAAAGCGATTTTCACAAGGTGTATACTAAACTTGTAAAAAATAGAACTGCTCTCAGCAGAAAAAAAGAAATCTTAGGAGAAAATCTATGTCAGATTTGAAAAAATACGAAGGTGTCATTCCAGCCTTCTACGCATGTTATGATGATCAAGGAGAAGTTAGTCCAGAGCGTACGCGTGCCTTGGTTCAATACTTCATTGATAAGGGTGTTCAAGGTCTCTATGTCAATGGTTCTTCTGGTGAATGTATCTACCAAAGTGTAGAGGACCGCAAGTTGATTTTGGAAGAAGTCATGGCAGTTGCCAAAGGGAAATTGACCATCATCGCTCACGTAGCTTGCAATAATACCAAAGATAGTATGGAACTTGCTCGCCACGCGGAAAGCTTGGGTGTAGATGCCATTGCAACAATTCCACCGATTTACTTCCGCTTGCCAGAATACTCAGTTGCCAAATACTGGAATGACATTAGTGCTGCAGCACCAAACACAGACTACGTTATCTACAACATTCCTCAATTGGCAGGAGTTGCTTTGACTCCAAGTCTCTACACTGAAATGTTGAAAAATCCACGTGTTATCGGTGTTAAGAACTCTTCAATGCCAGTTCAAGATATCCAAACCTTTGTCAGCCTTGGTGGAGAAGACCATATCGTCTTTAACGGTCCAGATGAACAGTTCCTAGGTGGCCGTCTCATGGGTGCCAAAGCTGGTATCGGCGGTACTTATGGTGCTATGCCAGAACTCTTCTTGAAACTCAATCAGTTGATTGCTGAGAAAGACTTGGAAACAGCGCGTGAATTGCAATACGCTATCAACGCAATCATTGGCAAACTCACTTCTGCACATGGAAATATGTACGGTGTCATCAAAGAAGTCTTGAAGATCAATGAAGGTTTGAACATTGGTTCAGTTCGTTCACCATTGACGCCAGTAATCGAAGAAGATCGACCAGTTGTAGAAGCAGCTGCAGCCTTGATTCGTGAAACTAAGGAGCGCTTCCTCTAATCCATAAGGAGGTATTTATGACACACTACGTTGCAATTGATATCGGTGGAACCAACATCAAATATGGCTTGATTGACCAAGAAGGCCAGCTTGTTGAATCCCATGAAATGCCAACTGAGGCGCATAAGGGTGGACCTCATATCTTACAAAAGACAAAAGATATTGTTGCCAGCTATTTAGAAAAAGGGCCAGTAACAGGTGTTGCCATTTCTTCAGCGGGAATGGTCGATCCTGACAAAGGTGAGATTTTCTATGCTGGACCGCAAATCCCTAACTATGCAGGAACCCAGTTCAAGAAGGAAATTGAGACGAGCTTTGCGATTCATTGTGAAATTGAAAATGACGTCAACTGTGCAGGTCTGGCTGAGGCAGTATCTGGTTCAGGAAAGGGAGCGAGTGTGACACTTTGCTTGACCATTGGAACAGGTATCGGTGGTTGCTTGATTATGGATGGGAAGGTCTTCCATGGATTTAGCAACTCAGCTTGCGAAGTCGGTTATATGCATATGCAGGATGGAGCTTTCCAAGACCTTGCTTCTACGACAGCCTTGGTGGAGTACGTAGCAGCAGCTCATGGTGACTCAGTTGATCAGTGGAATGGCCGGCGCATTTTCAAGGAAGCTACCGAAGGAAATAAAATCTGCATGGCTGGGATTGACCGCATGGTAGACTATCTAGGAAAAGGTCTGGCAAATATTTGCTATGTGGCCAATCCAGAAGTGGTCATTCTTGGTGGTGGTATCATGGGGCAAGAGGCTATCCTCAAACCCAAGATCCGTACAGCCTTGAAGGCGGCCTTGGTGCCAAGCCTAGCTGAAAAAACACGATTGGAATTTGCCCATCACCAAAACACAGCAGGTATGTTGGGAGCTTATTATCATTTCAAAACAAAACAATCCTAGTTTGGAACTATAGAATTAAGAAGAACACTTAACCACTACTTGAGTGAAAAATGTTTTGCTTAATTCTTTTTTTGATGATAGAAAAACTGTCAAGGTATATGAAAAATAGCGGAAAGACCTATCAAGACCATTATGCGACCTTGCTTCAATGGTATTAGAAAGACAAAGAAGAATTGCAAAGAAAACGAACGATAGGAGCAGAGTTCCTACCGTAGAAGAATATATGAGAGGAGATATCCTTTAAGATAATCTTAGAAGACGGCGCAAGCTCTTTACTTTGTTTCTTAATATGATTTAGATACCAAGATAAGCTGAGGAAAGAAAAAGAGCCTAAAAATGCTTACCACCGTTTTGTAGTGAGTTAAATAAAAAATACTAAAGCATTGAAGATAACAAACTTAAAAGTAGAAGTTGCTTTAAATATGAATTGTAGGGGAATTTTTCTTTTCATGGTTCTTAGATAAAGAGTGAGGCATCAGAAGATAGAAAAATCTTATGAAATTTGCTATAATTAAATAAAAAAATCATTCCAATTGGAGTGATTTTGATAGATTAGGAGAAGTGTGCATAAAAGAATACCTTTGGCTCTTCCCTATTATTTTTATTTTTCATGATATGGAAGAAATCATATGTGCTAAAGTATGGCTAAATAAAAATTCAGCTTTAATCAACCATAAATATCCAAGATTTCATAAATTGTCAAAAGATTTTAGTACAGTAGGGTTCGCATTTGCGGTTTTTGAGGAGTTGATTGTATGTATCATTCTCTGCATTGCAACGAGTCTAATAAATAATTCACTTGTATGGGGAATATGGTTGGGAGCATTTATTGCGTGTACCGTCCATTTTGTGATTCATATCATACAGGCAATCATTTTCAGAAAATATATCCCTGCAGTTATAACAAGTATTATTTCTATGCCTCCAAGCGTTGGGATTATCTTAAAAGTATTGGATTATTTTTCAGATTATATATCGGAAATGTATGCTTTCATGGTAATTGGGTTCATAATCGTTTTCGTGAATTTGATTTTTGCTCACAAGCTGATGGGAGCTTTTACGAGGTATATAAATAAAGCGTTATAATTATTGGAGTAAACTTTATAGAAATATTCAAATATAAGGAGGTCCTAACAGATGAATATTAGAGAAGCGGCTAGAAAGAGACATGCAGTCAAAAAATATACTGGTAATGCCATTCCAGTAGATATAGTTTCATTGTTAAATCTGCAGACTTGGATCTTCTTTTAGTTACCGGAAGCTCAGATGGTCTTTCAAATATTGCAAAATTTATTTTATCAAAAGGGGTTAAGAACTATTTTATTCTTGCCGGCAAAAAGTCTCCTGACCTTGATGAGAAATTGGGGTATTATGGTGCAGAGCTTATGTTATATTCTCAAACTCTTGGATTAAATACATGGTGGATCGGTGGAACATATAATCCCAAGAGTATATCAAAGTATTTTGAGCCAGATGAGATAATTGTGAAAGGTATTATTGTTGTCGGATATGGAGAAATACAAGGAGTTCCATATAAATCTAAAAGAGCAGAAAAAATTGCTACATATGACGGAATTGCTCCTCAGTGGTTTCAGGAAGGTATAGAGTTTTTGCTTTATGCTCCGACAGCATATAACAAACAGGATTTTGTTGTCAAAGGGAGTGGAAATATGGTAAGGCTTCACTCTGAAAGTGAAAATTTTGGAAAAATTGAAGCAGGTATAGGGAAATACCATTTTGAAATTGGTGCAGGGAAGGAAAATTTTGAATGGATTGAGTGATTTTAACTATTTTCAAAACAATAGTTAGTAAAAATAAAAAATTATGAGGAAGTAAAAGCAAATAGCCGATACTTCCTTTTTTGTTGTCAAAAATTCAAAAAAGCAAAGGAGAATTTATGGAAAAACTAAAAAACACAGATAAAAAAGCATCAGCACAAAGAGAAAGATTGGAAAAATTACCTATGAGCCTATTATCATTTCAAAACAAAAAAATCCTAGTTTGGTCCAACCAAACTAGGATTTTCTAACGCGTTTTTGTCTACGATAGCC
>CAJPRB010000080.1:0-7192 GCA_905372925.1 uncultured Streptococcus sp. | reverse complement strand
GATCTTAATAGTCAAGTTCTTTTTAGTTTTCAAAGAATATCCGTGAATTTCTCTGCTATTTATGATAAAATGGGAGTATCGCAAAAAATGACTCATCGTATCAAATTTTGAGTAAAATTAGGAGGAACCCATGTCTACAGAACATATGGAAGAACTAAATGACCAGCAGATCGTTCGCCGTGAAAAAATGGCTGCGCTCCGTGAACAAGGAATCGATCCTTTCGGTAAACGTTTTGAACGTACTGCTAACTCTCAAGAACTAAAAGACAAATTTGCAGAACTTGATAAAGAACAATTACATGAATTAAATGAAACTGCTACAATCGCAGGTCGCTTGGTTACCAAACGTGGTAAAGGGAAAGTTGGCTTTGCCCATCTCCAAGACCGTGAAGGTCAAATCCAAATCTACGTTCGTAAAGATGAAGTCGGTGAAGAAAACTACGAAATCTTCAAAAAGGCTGACCTCGGTGACTTCCTCGGTGTCGAAGGTGAAGTCATGCGTACGGATATGGGTGAACTCTCTATCAAGGCAACTCACATCACACACTTGTCTAAAGCACTTCGCCCGCTTCCTGAGAAATTCCACGGTTTGACTGACGTTGAAACAATTTATCGTAAACGTTACCTTGACTTGATTTCTAACCGTGAAAGCTTTGAACGCTTTGTCACTCGTTCAAAAATCATCTCTGAAATCCGTCGTTATCTAGATCAAAAAGGTTTCCTTGAAGTGGAAACACCTGTTCTTCATAATGAAGCCGGTGGTGCTGCTGCCCGTCCATTTATCACACATCACAATGCCCAAAACATTGACATGGTACTTCGTATCGCGACTGAGCTTCACTTGAAACGTCTTATCGTTGGTGGTATGGAACGTGTTTACGAGATTGGCCGTATCTTCCGTAATGAAGGAATGGATGCTACTCATAACCCTGAGTTCACTTCTATCGAAGTTTACCAAGCTTATGCTGACTTCCAAGACATCATGGACTTGACGGAAGGTATTATCCAACACGCTGCTAAATCAGTCAAAGGTGATGGCCCAGTAAACTATCAAGGAACTGAAATTAAGATCAACGAACCGTTTAAACGTGTTCACATGGTGGATGCTATCAAGGAAATTGCTGGTGTAGATTTCTGGCAAGACATGACTTTCGAAGAAGCTAAAGCTATCGCTGCTGAGAAGAAAGTTCCAGTTGAGAAACACTACACTGAAGTTGGTCACATCATCAACGCTTTCTTTGAAGAATTTGTCGAAGAAACCTTGATTCAACCAACATTTGTCTATGGTCATCCAGTAGCTGTGTCTCCACTCGCGAAGAAAAACCCTGAAGACGAACGCTTTACTGACCGTTTCGAGCTCTTTATCATGACCAAAGAATACGGTAATGCCTTTACTGAGTTGAATGACCCAATCGACCAACTTAGTCGCTTTGAAGCCCAAGCAAAAGCTAAAGAACTTGGTGATGATGAAGCAACAGGTATCGACTACGACTACATCGAGGCTCTTGAATACGGTATGCCACCAACAGGTGGTTTGGGTATCGGTATCGACCGTCTCTGTATGCTCCTCACAGATACAACCACTATCCGTGACGTATTGCTCTTCCCAACAATGAAATAAAACTCTTATCCTCTGGCCCTTGCCAGAGGTTTTTTTGATGCAAAAAGAGACTCAATTTGAGGAAAAAATTTAGAAAATCTTTCCAGAATATAGTGAAATGAAATAAAATCTGAACAAATTGATTGGGAAAGTCAAATCAATTTCTAGCAATGTTTTAGAAGTCACAGTATACTATTCCAGATTCAATCCGTTATATTAAATGGCTATTATGCTCTTTCCCAATTGATAAAAAGACTGCGTTTTGCTAATCAAAACGCAGTCTCATCCACTATTTTATCTCACTGTCCTTCTTGTACTTCTTTGGTTGCCACATCTTCCCCAAACCATTTTTGACTAATTTCTTGGAACTTACCATCCTTGTAAAGACTAGAAAAACCTTCATTTATCTTATTAACCAGGGTTGTATCTTCCTTACGTGCTCCAACTGCGAAAGCTTCTGTTTCTAGTCCAACTGTAAAGACATTATAATCGTTTAAAACGCCTTCTGCTTCTAAATAATAGTTTGCATAGACACGATCAATCAATAGGCCGTCAATTCGATCGTTTTTCAAATCAATCAAGGCTTCATTAAAGGTTTGGTATTGATTCGCTTCATTATTAGCGACAATATCCTTCAAAATCGCTGGCTTTCCTTCAAAGTCCGCATAACCAGATGAACCAGCTTGAGCTCCCAAAATCTTTCCAGCCATATCTTTTGCAGTCGTGATACCTGACGATTTCTTAGTAACCAATACCTGCTCATTCTTCATATATGAGTTACTGAATGCTACCTTTTCACGACGTTCGTCTGTAGCTGAATAGCCATTCCAAATCAGATCAATCGTTCCTTTTGTCAATTCAGCTTCTTTCAAATCCCAATCAATCGGTTGCCAATTTACCGTAATTCCGTATTTTTCAAAAACAGCTGTAGCTAAATCAATATCAAATCCTGCATAGGAACCATCTTTCTGAGCAAATCCCATTGGAACAAAAGTACTATCAAACCCAATAGTAATAGACTTGTTAGACTCGTACTTAGACCAATTATCTCCACTAGTTTCACTAGAATTTTTCCCACAAGCTACTAAGAACAAAGCAGTCATTAGACTGACTAATACAAGCATCAATTTTTTCATCATTTTTTCTCCTATTTAGGCTCTACTTTTAATAATACATCTGCAATATTTTCAGCAAATTGTAAATCGTGGGTAACCACAATTTGCGTCATCCCAAGTTCCCTATTTTGCAAAATCAGTTTTTCCACTTCCAAGCGTAATTCTGGATCCAAGGCAGAAGTTGGTTCATCGTAACCAATGATTTCTGGGTCAATCATCATAGCACGCGCTAAGGCAACACGCTGTTTTTGCCCACCTGATAGTGAGAAGGGATAAGCATCTGCGTGCCCTGCTAGTCCTAACTGTTCTAAGAGCCCACGCGCCTTCTTCTCAGCCTCTTCCTGCTTCATTCCCATAGTTTTCACAGGCGATAGGGTCAGATTGTCCAGAACTGATAAATGAGGGAAAAGTTGAAAATCTTGGAAGACAAATCCTAGTAGGTTGCGCTTTTCTAGTTCGTCTAAAGCTAGAGATTCACCGTTATAGTAGATTTCTCCAGAATCGATAGTTTCCAGTCCAGCTAACATACGCAACAAGGTTGTTTTTCCGCCTCCTGATGGACCTACGATTGCCAGGATTTGCTTTTCAGGAATTGATAGGCTGAAATTGGTTAAGATTTGTTTGCCACCAAAGGCCTTGTTGATGTTTCGTAATTCTAACATAGCAATCCTCCTATCTATAGTAACTGTACTTCTTCTCAACTTTTTTGGCAAGGATAGTCACAATACCAATCAAAATCAAGTAAATTGCTCCTGCCAAGAACATAGGAACCAGACTAGCATCACGGTTGGCTGCTGTACGACTAGCCAAAATCAAATCTGAAATACCTAAGGCATAGACCAAAGAAGTATCCTTGACCAAACTCATGACTTCATTAAATACACTAGGAAGAACAATTTTAGTCACCTGTGGTAAGATAATATAGCGCACTGTGGCAAAAGGGCTAAACTTCAAGACCTTAGCAGCCTCATATTGACCCTTAGGAATAGTATCAATCCCCCCACGGAAGATTTCAGCAAAGTAAGCTGCATAATTCAAAACAAAGGCAATAATAGCCGCAGGAAGGCGATCCAAACGAATCCCAATATTTGGGAGCACATAATAGATAAAGATCAATTGCAAGAGCAAGGGTGTTCCCCGCATGATCCAGATATAAATGTTGATCAGATAATGGAGGAGCTTCCAATGGACTTGCAAGGCAAAGGCAATCAAAACGCCCAAGGGAATAGAAAAGATCAAGACCAGAGCAAAGACTTGAAGTGTCATACTTGCACCGCTCAATAAACTCGGTAATATCTCAAACAAATAAGACATACTGCACCTCCTAAAAATAATTGTTCCTATTATAGCATAAATAAACAATTTAGCAAGGGCTATTGTAAAAAAATTCTATTTCTTTCAAAAAAACGTATCTGCCAAATTGACGGATACGCTCTTTTAGAGAGATAACTTTTAAAGTGTTTCTAAGAGTTCTTGCATTTGAACATCATCTGGGACTAGTTTTAAATAGGCTTCGGCTTGCACTTTGGCTTCTTCAAAATATCCCAATTCACGCAAGAGATAGCTATATTGCTCCAGAAACTCTGGATTGTCCTTGAGGTCAGACGCTAGTTCTTGATAGAGCTCATAGGCCTTATCTAAATCCTCAGTCTCCTGATAAGAACGGGCAATCATCCACTTGGTCAAGAGATTTTCAGGTTCTTGACTTTGGAGAGCGATAATGTCCTCAAACCGCTCTTGTTCCATATAAATGGTTGCAAGGCGAAGGAAAATCTCCTCAAGGTCTTCTGCATCTTCTTTGGCAGTAAGGAGAAATTGCTCTGCAGCACTAGCATCATGCAATTCATATGAAAACTGTGAGGCTGCTAGCAAGAGCCGAGTTTCAAATGGATTTTTCTCCAAACCTTGTTTAGCGATACGAAGGGCCTCTTCCACTTGATGTTCCTTGTGCAAGGCTTGACTATAACCATATTCATATCCTTCAAAATCTGGTGAAATGGTATCAATCTGCTTAAAGTAAAGAACAGATTTTTGATACTCTTCCTGATCAAAGTAAAGACTAGCCAGTTCAAAGGCCGTTTGGTCATCGTATTCAAGTTCTAAGGCTTTTTCTAAGAATTCAGTTGCAGCTTCAAACTTGCCTAACTGGGCATAAGCGTAGCCGATTCGCTGATAGGTTGAGGCACCCGTTTGCTCATAGATAGAGCGATTGTCTAATTGAACATAGCCCTGAATGGCTTCCTGATAATTTCCCAACTCGCTATCCAACTCAGCCAAACCAAAAACTAATAAGGCATCATCTGAGTAATTTAAGGCTTCCAGTAACTTTTCACGTGCTACATCTGTCAATCCCTCCAACTGATAGAGGTCTGCCTTCAAGGACAAGGCCGATACATACCAGTCACTCTCAGGTGTGATTTCCTCAAGGTAAGCAAAGGCTTCCTCAACATTGCCATCCTCACTGGCAATGCTTGCTAAGTTCAGATTCACTTCTGGAAATTCTGTAACGATATTTTGATAAATTTCTTTTGCTTGAGGATAAAATCCAATTCCCTCAAGATAATTTGCTAGTTCATAGAGAACCTCACTTGAATCTGTTTCGAGGGCTTTATAAAAATACTGATTCGCTTTGATTAAATCTTGCTCATCCAAAGCTTGGAGCATGCGTTGACTATTGTTCACTCTTGATTTCCTCCCCCTTTTCTTCATACAAGCCGCTGACTTTTTTATACCAGTTAAAGATAGCTGAGATAACGACCTTGGCAGAGGCATAGACAGGGATTCCCAGCAAGACTCCCCAAATACCAAACATAGAACCTGAAGTTAGGAGAACAAAGAGGACATTGATCGGATGGATGTTTAGCTGACTACCTAAAATAAGGGGAGAAACGAAGCGACCTTCAATCGTTTGTTCCACGATAAAGACAATGACTACTTTCAAGAGCATGACAGGTCCTGCGATTAAACCTAAAACAAGGGCAGGCAGCATGGCGAGGAAACTACCTAGATAAGGGACTAGATTTAGAATACCAGCCGTTACACCTAGAGTGACAGCGTAGCGTAAACCGATAATCTTAAAGAAGATAATAAACATGATAGCTACAATAATAGCTACTGTAACTTGTCCTCTAACATAGTTTGACAGCTGTTTATTGACATCTGATAGGATTTCACCCACAGGTTCTTTTAACTTCGTCGGAATAAACTTAGTCAAATAATCTCGCAAGCCTTTTCCATCGCGCAAGAGATAGAAGAGCATAAAGGGTACGATAATGACCGCTACAATCACCTGAGAAACACTACTGATAAAGGCGCTGACCCAGTTGACGGCTTGAGAAGAAATTTTGCTGGCCCATATCGTTGCTTCTGTAGAAACATTTGCAAGAACCTGCTCCAACTGAGGTCTAAAATCATCTGGCAAGCGTTTGGTTACAAGGTCATTGATAACCATATCAGCATCCTTAAGATATGTCGGTACATTCTTTGCAAAATTTAAGACTTGACGTTGCAGATTTGGAATAGCGAC
This sequence comes from uncultured Streptococcus sp., assembly GCA_905372925.1. Taxonomy (GTDB): domain Bacteria; phylum Bacillota; class Bacilli; order Lactobacillales; family Streptococcaceae; genus Streptococcus. The sequence continues at coordinate 951 of CAJPRB010000080.1, read as the reverse complement.
TGCCAGACCCCAAATGATAAAAAGTCCAATAATGACAAAAACTATACTGATAGCAAGAACGCGATTGATCTTGTGTTTCTCCATCCAGTCAACAATCGGATTGAGGAGATAATAAAGTAAACCAGATAAAATAACTGGCAACATGACAACCCCTAAAAAATCCAAAACAGGTAAAAAGATAAAACTAATCTTACTTAGAATAAAAATGTTTAGCCCCAGTAACAAGGTTACTAAAAATACAGTGATGGCTTTATTATCTAAAAACCACTTAAAAAACCAAGATAGGCTAAAATGTTTCTCTTTATGTTCCATAAATACATCCTTTCTGTCATTCTCTCATTATACCATTTTTAATTTAAAATAACTCTTATTAAAGTGCTTACATAGATTAAATGAACACTTCCAGACTGTCATTTTGTGGTATAATGAACTTATCATTATTAAGAGGTATGGACATGAAAGAAACTGTTTATTTTGGAACTTATACTCGTCGCTCATCTAAAGGGATTTACAAGGCAGATTTTGATACAGAAACAGGCCAGCTTGCAAATCTTGAACTCTTTGCTGCTGAACCAAGTCCGACCTACCTTGCCTTTGACCAACAGCAACACTTATACACCGTAGGAAACCAGGATGGCTTGGGTGGAATCGCTGCTTACAAGACAGATGGCACTTTGTTAAATCATGTGGTGGAAGAAGGCGCTCCTCATTGTTATGTGGCAGTAGATGAAAAACGTAGTCTCGTTTATGGGGCCAACTATCATAAAGGTCAAGTTCTAGTTTATAAACGTCAATCGGATGGTAGTCTCATCCAAACAGATCTGGATCAGCATAGCGGACAAGGTCCTCATGAAAACCAAACTTCCCCACATGTACACTTTACGGATCTAACACCTGATCAGTATCTCGTCACATGTGACCTAGGTACGGACGAGGTGACGACCTACGATG
>CAJPRB010000079.1:0-7290 GCA_905372925.1 uncultured Streptococcus sp. | reverse complement strand
CCGTATCCGTCTTTAGCCATTGTTGTTACACCTTCGTATTGGATAGAAGAGTGTTTGTGGCTCATGTGCATACAGTAACGACGGAAGTTGTAAGGCAATTTGTCAGTCCAAAGAACTGTCAAGTTTGGTTCTGGTGAGTTACCGATGTTGTCAAGAGTGTTCAAGAAACGGTAGTCCATCTTAGTAACACGGTGACGACCGTCGTTACCCATACCAGCCATAGAAGTTGTGATGAAAGTTGGGTCACCTGAGTACAATTGGTCATAAGCTTTTGTACGAGCAAATTTAACTGTACGAAGTTTCATAACGAAATCATCAACAAATTCTTGGATTTCTGATTCAGTAAATGTACCACGAGCAAGGTCACGTTCTGCAAAGATATCCAATACGATTGGCACACGTCCTAGAGATGTAGCAGCACCGTTGATAACACGGCAGACAGCCATGAATGCGATGTTAACCCATTGGATCGCTTCTTTAACGTTCATCGCTGGTTTGCGAACATCAACTCCATAAAGATCACCCAAGCGAACAACTTGTTGCAATGCTTGGTATTGAAGGTTTACTTCTTCACGAAGACGGATTGTTTCTTCATCAATTTCTTTAATTGCATTCCAGTCGTTGACTTTTTCTTGCATCAAGTAGTCTGCACCGTAAAGAGCAAGACGTGCGTAAACACCGATGATACGTCCACGTGAGTAGGCATCTGGAAGACCGGTTACAGTGTGAGCGTGACGAGCGCGACGGATGTTAGAAGTATAGGCACGGAAGATACCATCGTTAACTGTTGTTACGTATTTAGTGAAGATTTCGTGAACAGCTGGATCTGGTTCGTATCCATTTTCTTTCAAAGTAGTTTCAGCCATACGGATACCACCTTTTGGCATGAAGTTCAATTTGAAGAGTTCATCGTTTTGGATACCAAAGATCAATTCGTTTTCTTTGTCGATAAATCCAGCAGGAATATCAGCAATAGATGTTGGACGAGTGTCCATTGGGAAACGAGTTTCTTCGTAGTGTGCCTTAGTTTCTTCTACAATCTTTTTGATGTGAAGTGAACGTTCTGTTGGTCCAGCAAGGAAACTTTCATCCCCATCATAAGGTGTGTAGTTAGCTTGAACGAAGCGAGAAATACTTGCTTTTTCTTTCCAATCTACGCCTTTGAAGCCTTCCCAAGCTTTGTCAAAAATGTCTTGTGCTTCAACAACTGTCTTAACAACCATGTTAATGTCCTCATTTTTCTTTCTAGTAACAGTCATCTGTTACATTCATGAGACCAGTATACCATACAGTAACCGATTTCAACAAGCGAAAAAAGGCTTTTTTATCACTTTCTTTTCTAATACAGTCTGTTTATCGGCGCAATCTGTATTATATATTTGAAAGAATGAGTACTCTTTTCCATTTTTTCAGAAAAAAAGGTATAATGAATAAAAAATGACATTAGAAAGGAAGCAAAATGCTCATATTTCCATTGATTAATGATTTGTCCAGAAAAATCATCCATATCGACATGGATGCCTTTTTTGCTGCAGTGGAAATAAGAGACAATCCTAAGTTAAAAGGAAAACCTGTCATCATTGGGAGCGATCCCAGACAAACAGGCGGACGGGGAGTTGTGTCTACTTGTAGCTACGAGGCACGAGCCTTTGGCATTCACTCTGCCATGAGTTCTAAAGAAGCTTATGAGCGTTGTCCTCAAGCCGTCTTTATCTCGGGAAATTATGAAAAATACAAAACTGTGGGACTTGAGATCCGAGCTATTTTTAAACGTTACACCGACCTGATTGAACCTATGAGTATTGACGAAGCCTACTTGGATGTGACGGAAAATAAACTCGGTATCAAGTCAGCTGTCAAAATAGCTCGTCTCATTCAACAAGATATCTGGCAGGAGCTACACCTTACCGCTTCTGCTGGCGTTTCTTACAACAAATTTCTAGCTAAAATGGCTAGCGACTATCAAAAGCCACATGGTTTGACAGTTATCCTCCCTGACCAAGCCCAAGATTTTCTCAAACAAATGGATATTGCTAAATTTCATGGAGTGGGCAAGAAAACAGTGGAAAGGCTTCATGAAATGGGTATTTATACTGGCGCAGACTTATTAGACGTTTCTGAAGTCACTTTAATCGATCGGTTTGGCAGACTCGGTTTTGATCTTTATCGAAAGGCCAGAGGCATTCATAATTCACCGGTCAAGTCCAATCGCATTCGTAAGTCCATCGGCAAGGAGAAAACCTATGGTAAGATTCTCCAGGCTGAAGAGGACATCAAAAAAGAGCTGACTCTTCTCTCTGAAAAAGTTGCTCTCAATCTCAGTAAACAAGACAAAGCTGGAAAAATCATTATCCTAAAGATTCGTTACACTGACTTCTCCACTCTAACTAGACGAAAAAGCCTCCCACAAGCTACACAGGACGCTAGCCAGATTTCTCAAACTGCCCTTCAACTTTACGGAGAACTAGCTGAAAAAGAGAAAGGCGTTCGTCTACTAGGAATTACAGTGACAGGATTTTAAAAAGCTTGAAGGGAGATTCCTTCAAGCTTTTTCTTATACAAACAAACGCACAAAACTGTAAAGCAACAAAACACTACCGAGTACGATACGGTATTTACCAAAGAGTGTAAAGTCGTGCTTCTTCACATAGCTAGTCAAGAAACGAATAGCAACCATGCTGACTGCAAAGGCAACACCCATAGCAACCAAGAGCAAGAATAGTTGACCAAAACTCAAGAGTTGACCAGCTTTAATAAATTTGAAAATCTTTAAAGCACTGGCTCCGAACATAACAGGAATTCCGAGATAGAAGGTAAACTCTGTTACGACAGAGCGGCTTGTACCATTCAACAAACCACCAACGATAGTGGCACCAGAACGGCTTGTACCTGGGAAAAGGGCGAGGACTTGGAAAAGTCCGATGTAAAGGGCTGTTTTATAAGGCAACTTGTCTAACTCTGTTACTGTTGGTTCAATGGCTTGCGCCTTATTTCGTTTTTCAAGATAGATAAAGGCAACACCATAGATAATCAACATAATGGCAACCGAAACCATGTTATGGAAGTTGGCATCAAACCAATCATCTAACTTAAAGACCAACAGTAAGGGCAAGGTCGCAACGAGAACTTTTGACCACAATTGCCAAGTTCGACGAACTTCGACCCTGTTTTTACCAGGTTTGAAAGGATTGAGCTTGTTAAAGTAAATGACCATAACTGCTAAAATGGCACCAAGCTGAATGACAACATTAAACATGGACATAAAGGCTTCATTTTGGTCCTTGTATTGGACAAATTCTTCAACCAAGATCAAGTGCCCAGTACTTGAAATGGGCAACCATTCTGTAATTCCTTCAACAATCCCAAAAAAGATTGACTTCAAAATTTCAATAAAATACATACATTACTCCTTTTTCTGTCCTCTATTATAGCATAATTTCGGATGTTGCGATAGATTTTTTCTAGAAGGCGCCGATGCTACCACCGCCTCCACCTCCGGAGAATCCTCCGCCAGAACTTCCACTTCCAGAAGAGACGGAGTAGGTACTTGCTGTGTTTGCAATACTAGCATAGTGACTCATTTGAGCAGTTGAATGATAAAACATACTGTGCCAGCCATAAGCTACGTAAAGATTGATATCTGGGTTCTCAACTTGAATCTGATAAGATTTCATCAAATGACTCACCTTGTCCGCATAACCAAATAAAGTAGCATAGACAAGGAGGCGATTCCAAAGAACAATACTCTCTAATTCTACCTTGTCTAGGTGGGCGATATCGCGAAGCATGTTTTCAAAACTAGTCCAGAGATAGTATGCTTCTAGTCCTTCTTCGTTTAAAACACCATCACGAGTATCAAATCGGGTCGTCCAATAATAGACGGCAGCTAACAGCAAGCCTACAAATCCAAGGATAAGAAGTGGCAGAGAAAGATACCCATGAGCATCCAAACTGTACAAGAACCAGCCAAAACCAACGAAAGCAGGTAGAAGCGTAGAGACACCTATCGTCAATCGCAAGATTTTTTCTCCATTACTCAGTGGACGATAATAATCTGGAAGTTGCAAAGAAGAAACCCGCTTTCTCACCCCATCCTGCATCTGTTTCAGAGCTTGCTCGAAAGAAGACTTAAGCTTACGTCCTGTTTTCTGAATCCTTTTTTCATCAGCTGCTTTTGCACCTTGGTAAAGACTAGTTGACACTTGGTAATCTGCAAACAAATCTGAAACAAGCACTTCTTCTCTTCCTGAAAAGGCCAAATTAAGGCAATCTTTTTCAAAACTTGCCAATCCTTTTTCTTTTATGACTTTTAGACGGACCTCATCTCCATTTGAGATGATTGAAACATTTCCACGGTCGATTACATCCAACAAGGTTGCCTGAACGAGTTGGTCAAAGGTGAACTTCCCACCTCCCTTGGTCAAGGGACTGACTTCCTCTAAAGAAGTGGAGTAAACAGTTTCTGATAAAACCATCGGTTCTAAGTCCATTGGTGGTTCATAGAGACGGTGATTTTTGGCATACTTCTTCGATGGGGAGGTTTTTCTTCTGTAAATGCAGTAGAAAATAACACTAAAGACTAAAGAAAGCGAGAGTAGCAAAGGGATGATCCACATAACCAGAGCTTTACTTTGAGCTTTTTCAGCAGTAATGGACTCCTCTATTTTTTCAAATTCTGCTAAGCGATTGCCCTTCAATCCCTGATCCAAAGCTGTTTCAAAATCTTTTCTAGGCCAATAGGCATGCAATTCAACTCCACGCTGACGAGGTAGGTTCTGCAAATGAACACGATAATCACCATCTATCTTCTCTACCTTGCCCTCTGTAAAGAGTTTCCCTGTATGAAAGAAAAGTTTTTCTGCTCCATTAAAGCCCATTACTCGAAACTCAAAATTTTCGATAGGTTCTGAACTATCCGTCAAGGGTTGCCAATTAAGTTCCGCGATATCATCATATAGAAATAGGAGATTTTTTAATTGCCATGTGATTACCACTTCAACAGTATCTCCCTCTTGGCCTGGATTATACACTTTTACAGTATAACCTTCCGATTCTTCTATCACTTCACTATTGACATTTTCAATGGCGCTAGCATTTTCCCATACCTGAATCTTCGGACTGGAATCTATTTCAAAGCCCTTTGGCATCTTACCAGAACGGCCAAGTCCTACTAGTTGTCCATTAAAGTCTTCATCAAAATAATAGACTACTTTCTCCCTAAATTCTGCTGTATTATCCGCATGAATATACAAATCACCTTGATAAGAGCGAATCTTAAAATCAACCGCAAAAACAGAGAGTGGTAAAATACAAAACAAGCTAAATAAAAGCACGAAAAAAGTCTTTTTCACAACACAATCCCCCTTTTTATCTTTGCTATCATTATATCATTTTTTATAAGTAAAGGCTTACTTGTATTGAAAATCTCACCATTTTTAGATACAATAGAGAGAGTCATTTTTAGACTAGAAATAGGAGAAAACATGAAAAAATTATGCTTATCTATCCTTGCTAGCCTAGCCCTTACACTAGGACTAGTTAGCCAGATCCAAGCTGACGAATATTTACGCATCGGGATGGAGGCAGCTTACGCCCCCTTCAACTGGACCCAAGACGATGATAGTAACGGCGCTGTCAAAATTGACGGTACCAACCAATATGCCAATGGTTACGATGTCCAAATCGCTAAAAAGATTGCCAAAGACTTAGGTAAGGAACCTTTGGTTGTTAAAACCAAATGGGAAGGCCTTGTTCCAGCCCTTACTTCTGGCAAAATCGATATGATCATTGCTGGTATGAGCCCAACCGCTGAACGCAAACAAGAAATTGCCTTTTCAAGCAGTTACTATACTAGTGAACCGGTTCTATTGGTCAAAAAGGACTCCGCCTATGCCAACGCCAAATCTTTAAACGACTTTAGTGGAGCAAAAATCACATCACAACAAGGCGTTTACCTTTATGACCTGATTTCCCAAATCCCTGGAGCCAAGAAAGAAACAGCCATGGGGGACTTTGCTCAGATGCGCCAAGCACTTGAAGCAGGCGTTATCGATGCCTATGTTTCAGAACGCCCTGAAGCCCTGACCGCTGAATCTGCCAACGCTAAGTTCAAAATGATCCAACCCCAACCAGGTTTCAAAACTGGCGAAGAAGATACAGCTATCGCGATTGGTCTTCGCAAGGACGATAGTCGCATCAGCCAAATCAATGCCAGCATCGAAACCATTTCTAAGGACGAACAAGTAGCCCTTATGGATCAGATGATTAAAGAGCAACCAGTGGAGGCGACAACAACGGAGGAAGAAAGTAGCTTCTTTAGCCAAGTTGCTAAAATTCTTTCTGAAAACTGGCAACAACTCTTGCGTGGTGCCGGTATCACACTCTTGATTTCCATTATCGGGACCATCACAGGTCTCATTATCGGACTTGCAATCGGAGTCTTCCGAACAGCCCCTCTATCTGAAAATAAGGCAATCTATGGCTTGCAAAAGCTACTTGGCTGGATCCTCAATGTCTATATTGAAATTTTCCGTGGCACGCCTATGATCGTTCAATCTATGGTTATCTACTATGGTACAGCACAAGCCTTCGGAATCAATCTCGACCGTACACTGGCAGCCATCTTCATCGTTTCAATCAACACTGGTGCCTATATGACAGAAATCGTCCGTGGAGGTATCCTAGCAGTCGACAAGGGACAATTTGAAGCTGCAACTGCTCTTGGTATGACCCATAATCAGACCATGCGCAAGGTTGTCCTCCCTCAGGTCGTTCGCAATATCTTACCTGCTACTGGTAATGAGTTTGTCATCAATATCAAAGATACCTCTGTACTGAATGTTATCTCTGTGGTAGAACTCTACTTCTCTGGTAATACTGTGGCCACCCAAACTTATCAATACTTCCAGACATTTACAATCATCGCCGTGATTTACTTTGTCCTCACCTTCACAGTGACCCGTATTCTACGCTTCATCGAAAGACGCATGGACATGGATACTTACACTACAGGTGCTAATCAAATGCAAACGGAGGACTTGAAATAATGAATCAACCCATTCTTGAAATTAAACACCTCAAAAAATCCTATGGACAAAACGAAGTCTTAAAAGACATCTCTCTGTCAGTCCACAAAGGAGAGGTTATCTCCATCATCGGGAGCTCAGGAAGCGGAAAATCAACCTTCCTACGTTCTATCAACCTACTTGAAACACCTACTGAGGGGGAAATTCTCTACCGAGGAGAAAACGTCCTTGCAAAAGGCTATGACCTTACTCACTATCGTGAAAA
>CAJPRB010000078.1:0-7511 GCA_905372925.1 uncultured Streptococcus sp. | reverse complement strand
AATTAATCGTTAGGAGAAACAATGATTTCATTTATTGAAAAAAACTATTTTAAAATCAATCTGCTGTTTTTATCAGTTATATCTTTTTACTGTATGGCAGGCTTGATTGTCCCACTTCAGCCAATCTCGGCCAATAAATTTGTCACTCTTGGCATGACCCTCATGGGCGTTTTGTTGGGACTTTATAATTTCTTTATCAAAAAAGCCTATCTAACTGTCAGAAAAATTGAGTATTTGATTCTCTTTTTTCTAATGAATATCCTGACCGCGGTCTTAGTTGTAAAGTATGGATTTTCAACAAACATAAAGAATTTAGTTGTCTTTTTCATCTATTTCTTCGCAATCTATCCAGTCTTTCAATCTTTTACTGTAAAAAAAGCACGTGCCCTCTTTGATGTCTTCTTTTCAGTCATCACTGTCGCAAATACCCTAGGTGTTCTTGTGTCAATTTGGCAATTCTTCATGTTGCAAGGTTACCGCGTATTTGATTACAAGGGCTTATTGATCCGCCAAGGATTTGTAGAATCTCGTCTATTTGGAATCCTAGCCAGTCCAAATTATCTCTCTATTATTTCTTTGATGGTGATTATTTATTTGTGGATGCGCTTGTCGCTTTACAATACCGTCCTTAAAACTCTGGCTATCTCATCAATTCTGCTAAATTTTTCGTATATTGTACTGTCAGGTTCAAGGACAACCTATATCTGTTTGGTAGTCGTTGCTTTCTTATATGCTTTGATGACGGCTAACTGGACTAAAAAAACTAAGTCACTTCTTACTGCTCTAGTGACAGTAGGATTGGTATTTGTCGGCTATAATGGTATCAAATATAGTAGCGACATTTACTTGAAAGCTCACTCAGCTCAAATCCAAAAAAACCAAGAAAATGGACAAAATGGGGACAACAATCTTTCACTTGAGAGAACGGACACCAGCGAAGAAAATATCTCTAATAACCGTTTTGCCATTTGGCAGTCAACAGCTTCTTTTATTCCTAAACGTCCCTTATTTGGATATTCAGGTGGAAATTGGTATGAGTTAGGTAAAGAATATGATGCTTCAGCCTATATCATCAAACAACATTATCTTACTCACAACGGCTACCTTGAGTTGTTATTCTATGATGGTATCACAGGTTTTATCCCTATGGCTATCTTTATGCTTTCCTTCATCATTTCAAGTCTTAAGAAATATAAAAAAGCCCTTCAAGAAGGTCGCCACAATCATGAATTGATCACCATTCTGTTGATGACTGTTGTTATTCTCATTTCTAACTTGTTCTTGAGTTCAACCTTCTATGGAATTTCTCTACAGGGTTGTATCTTGTTTGTGATTTCAGGTTACTATTTCTCTGTTCTCTATAAAAAAAGAGACGGCTATAGAAAACTAGATGAAGCGGAGATTAAAGAAGTTGAACTAGGTGTCATGGATTATATCCACAATCTCTGTCAAAAAGAGAATATCAACTATTCACTGGCTTATGGAACCTTGCTGGGAGCCGTGAGACACAAGGGTTACATTCCTTGGGATGACGATATTGATATCTCTTTGAAACGCGATGAATACGATAAATTGTATCAAGCTATTTTGCAAGATAATGATCCTGTCTACAAAGTGGTTTCTTGGGAAAATGACAGTCGTTACCCTTACCCATTTTACCGAGTCTATGATGCGCGGACTGTCTATGATAACAACTATATCGACAATGATATTGATTTAGGAATTTGTGTGGACGTTTTCCCATTTGACTATTATGCTGATGTTAACAAGGACATGGTAAAACTGGATACTTACCGTCGTTTATCAGTCTATACCCTTTATGGCATCCATAATAAGAATGCGAAACTCAAAAATATCATCAGATATCTACTTGTACTTGTATTCCGTTTGACTCGCGTCAAAACTTGGAACCGTAAGATGAACATCCTATCTATGCGAGAAAAAGATGGAGACTTCATTGATTACCTCATGGAGAACAAAAGAGTTTCTACGAAATTTGACAAGTCCTTCTTGGATACGACGATTGATAGTCCATTTGAAGATAGAGTTTACAAAATTCCTGAGGCCTATCAGCCGATCCTTTCTGCCATATACGGAGATGACTTTATGGAAATTCCTCCTCTAGAAAAACGAGTGAAGCACGATGACTTCCTTGCATACATAAAGGAGGGATAGAAGGTGTTACAATGGTTAAAAAGAAGTTTAGCCAGTCTCTTAGGAGATAAGAAAGACCTGGTTAAAAACCTACCTATTATCAAAAGTTTAAATCAAAAAGCAAATATCGATTTGGATTCAAAGAGAAGTAATCTGCTCAAAGAAAATTTTGTAGATATTCTAAAAGCCATCTATCAATCGAATCTGAAATCCTATGATATCTGGTTAGATTTTGGAACTTTACTTGGTTTCTACAGAGAAAATGATTTGATTCTGCATGATTTAGATATGGACTTTGGTATTATTATCCCAGACTACGAAGCCTTTTTAAAGGATGAGAAAGTTCTTTTGGAGAAAGGCTTTGTCAGAACCAAAGAGTTCTATTACAATGATAAGCTTGTAGAATTATCCTATAGTTACAAGGGCCTCAATGTGGATTTTATTGTCTATGATAAAAAGGAGAATACCATCTCCTCAGATACTATTTTCTACATGACAAATGCCTTGGGAAATCCTACAAGATATGAAGTCTACCACTATGAATTGCCCTTTACAGCACTAAGTGAATGCAGTTTTAAAGAGATTCTAGTAAAAGTTCCAGAAAATACAAGAGACTACATCAGTCACTTGTATGGAGAGGATTTTGAAATCCCTAACACCCATTACAACTGGAAAGAAAATCCAATTTACAAACAAAAAGATGCTAAATTGGCTAAAGTACTTTTGAAAAAGTAAACTTCGAAATACAAGAAAAGAGGGGATGGTGAAGTTCTTGCTTGTTAACTCTAGTCCCTATTCTAGTGTAACAAACGGGCTTCTCCTTCCCTCTTTTTGTCTTATAATGATGGAAAGGAGCTAGAAAAGTTGCTACTAGGATGAATCTTCCATCCTAGCTTCCGCTATCAAAGAAAGAAGTGGTTTATATGAAAAAGAAACAGATAAAAGAAATCCTTGTATTTATTTCCCTAGTCTTGTTGCTCGTCTCTGGACTCTTGATACCCGCAGTTCAGGCAGATACTTCAAGCAACCGAATCCATTTTATCAATACCAAAGGAGTTCCTGGAAGTGATGCTATTATTCTAGAAAGTAATGGTCATTATGCCTTGATTGACATGGGAGAAGACTATGATTTTCCAGATGGTGAAGATCCACGTTACCCAAATCGAATGGGAATTTCTAATCGAAATGAGCAAGTGCTAGAAGATCGCCTTTTCCGCCATATGCAACAGCTTGGTATCAAGAAACTTGATTTTATTCTAGGAACTCATGTCCATAGTGACCATATTGGATCTGCGGATGAAGTTCTAAAACGTTATCCTGTAGATAGATTTTATCTGAAGAGATACTCAGATGAGCGCATCACATCAAAATGGCGATTGTGGGACAATCTTTTTAATTATGACAATGCTGTCAAGACAGCTCTAGAGCGTGGCGTAACTCTTGTGCAAGACATTACTGAGAAGGAAAGTCACTTCACTTTAGGTGACATGGATATTCAGCTTTATAACTATAAAAACGAATATGACAGTGATGGCAAACTCAAGAGAGTTTATGATGATAATTCCAATTCGATTGTGGCTGTAGTAACTGTAGCGGGTAAAAAGATTTATCTCGGTGGTGACTTGGATAATGCTGAGGGTGCAGAGGATAAGTTAGGTCCTGAAATTGGTAAAGTCGATATGATGAAATGGAACCATCATTATGATGCCAAAATATCGAATACGATTCCTTTTTTAGATTACTTGTCACCAAGTATGGTAGTTCACACGTCAGCTGCAGATGCCAATCTTGCCACAACTAGAGAGTATCTTAATAAGCACGGTATTGAGGTAGTTCATGCTTCTAGCCAGGCCAAGGATGCGACTGTGTTTAACATCAGTCAAACAGGATTTGCCAATGTTTCAAACGATTTTCCAGATATTCCTTCGGTTACAAAAGCTTGGTATACAGAAGATGGTTACTGGAAGTATCGCTTGTCTGATGATCAGATGGCTATTGGTTGGCAACGAATTGATGGGGCTTACTATTTCTTCAATGGTAAGGGACAAATGCAGGCTAATAAATGGCTTCATTTAGTTGATGAAAGAGAAAAGATTGAGGGCAACTGGTATTATCTAAATAGTAATGGTAAAATGCAGGAAGCTGGTTGGTTTAAGCAAGATGGTAGTTGGTATTATATCACATCAAGTGGAGCAAGAAGTTACAGTCAGTTAGTTGAAATTGATGGTCAGAAATATCTATTTGACAAAGAAGGTAAGATGTTGACAGGTCTTCAGGTTTATAATGGTAAGAAGATGGTCTTTGCTAGTAGTGGTGCCCTGCAGTCGGAAGGAAAAGCATCGTCTTGGCAAAAAATTGCTTCAAATTGGTACTATTATGATGAGGATGGTATTCTAACTGTTGGTAAAAAAGACATCAAGGGCACAACTTATTACTTTGACAAAGAAGGTATCATGCAAACTGGCTGGGTCTTTGTTGATGGTCACTGGAACTATTTTGCAAGTTCTGGAGCTATGAAAACCGGCTGGGTTAAGGATCGGGAAACATGGTATTATCTGGATAAAGATGGCATCATGTTAACTGGCAGACAAGATATAAATGGTGTTCGTTACTATTTGAATGCTAGTGGTGCCATGCAGACTGGCTGGAAGTGGCAAGACAATAGCTGGTACTTCTATACGAACTCAGGTACTATGAAAACTGGTTGGTTGAAAGATAAAGAATCATGGTATTATTTGGATCCAGAAACAGGTATCATGGCTGTAGGATCTAAAGAAATTGACGGTAAGAACTATTTCTTCAGCTCTGCAGGTACTATGCAAGTTGGATGGCAGTGGTCAAATGATTCTTGGCATTACTACGCTACGTCGGGCGCACTCCAAACTGGTTGGTTGAAAGATGGTGATGCCTGGTATTATCTTGAAGGTAAGGAAGGCGTTATGTTAGTCGGCCTCCATCAAGTAGATGGTAAGCAATATTACTTTAGCAAATCTGGAGCCATGCAAACTGGCTGGAAATGGTTTGATAATCATTACCGTTACTTTGAATCAAATGGAGCCATGAAAACTGGTTGGATAAAAGACAAAGGCGTCTGGTATTATCTAAATCCTGAAGATGGAATCATGTTGGTTGGCCTTCATAAAGTAAATGGTGAACATTATTACTTTGATGAATCAGGAGCTATGCAAACGGGTTGGAAACAGCTTGATGGCAATTGGTACTATTTCCAAGCTGATGGTTCTTTGTTGAAGAACGCAACAACACCTGATGGTTACAAAGTAAACGAAGAAGGTATCTGGAAACAGGCTGTTGTTGCTGTAAATAGCGATGCAGTCAAGCCAGAACAGAAACAAGAAGCTAATTCCTCTATTGTTGAACAACCTAAACAAGATTCAAATCTAGAAGCCAACGCTTCTGTCAAGAAAGAATAAAAAAGAAAACACCCTTCTAATAGATTTTTATCTATCAGTAGGGTGTTCTTTTAATTTCTTTTAAGCTTAGCAAGTACTAAGTTCAGAGCATAGTGGAGTGTTTTATCTTTGGCGATAAAGAGTGTCAAGAGATAATAGATACCACAAGCCGCAACAGTCGAGAGAACCATGAGAATCATGTTGAAGTTGACTGTGTAAGAGTTGACTTGGAAAAGAAATTTAAACGCAAAATAGATCGGGATGAATCCAAGGGACACAATAGTATAGCGTGTTAGAGTAGCAAAGATTTCTTTCAAATCAATCAGTTGGTGTTTCTGGATAAAGCGAATTTCCAGGAGAACGACGATAGTCTCCGCAAGAATGGTCGTAGCGATATAGTACTCTGGTGCGAAAATATTATTGAAATACAAGAGGCAGTTGAAGAGAATATTGGCTCCACCACCAAGGAAGTAAAAGGCAGTCAAGCGATTTTCGTGGTCATTGATAAAGATAATTTGTTTACCAAGAATCAACTCGATAGCCCAGATGATGGTACGAAAGGCGAAAACACTAGTCACGATTCCAGCTTCGAGGTATTTTTCAGAAGAGTAGATAACTGCCGCGTAGTTCCCTAATACCATAATCCCAATACTGGTTGGAACGATGAGGAAGTAAAAGAGGGCAGCCCCTTGATTTAGAAGACTCTTATAAGAGGTGTAGTCTTTCTTGCCGAGATAGTAGCCGAGACGTGGGATACTCACATTGAGAGCCCCACTTAAGACACTGGCTATTAGCATGACAATGCTGGAAGCAATAGTGTAGTAAGAAATGTAGTTTTCATCAGGTCCCTTGGTGATAAACATTCTATCAAGCAAGGTATAGAGCATGTTGGCGTTCGCTAAGAGTAGCATGGTCAAGAGCGGTTTAGATGCTTTGACTAATTCAACAAGACCGATCTTAACAAAGGAAACTTCTCTCTTAATCCAAAGAAAACTGAGCAGGTAGTTGAAGATAGTGGTTGCTGTCATAACGATAGCATAAGGAACGATATCATCTGCCGTTTTAACAAAGGTGAAGATAGCGACCAGCATGGCAATCCGGATGATCAATGTCTTATAGAGGATGAAGGCATAGTTTTCATAAGCCTCGTTCATCCATTCAATATTGAGAAATTGGAAGAGTGCTTGGGCCCCTAGGATGTAGTAGAGGACTTTCAGATTCTCAATGTTGGTGTCAAGGAAGATAATGAGGAAGTAGATACCTGTCGTCAGGAGAGAGGTAAAAACCGAGATATAAAACAACTTAGAAAAGACGTAGTTGATTTTATTCTTGTCATCCTTGACCTTACTAATAGCTCGAATCCCGTAGTTGTATATTCCAAAGGCAGCTAGTGGAATAACGAAACTTGCCCAGGTATTGGCTGTATTGAAATAACCGTAGTTGGATTTGCTGAGAATCCGTGTCAGATAAGGATTGGTTATCAGTGGAAAAACGATATTGAGAATATTGACCAGCAAGCTGGCCAAGGCATTTACTTTTATATTTTTCATTGAACTTTCTTTCTTAAATCTAAAATCATATCTAGTATTATATCACATTCTCGCTTCATTCTTTTGATAAAATCGTAAAAATCTAGTATAATAGATAGACTGAAAGTATGAGGTTACTAGATATGAAGATGAAACAAATCAGTGATACAACACTAAAAATCACGATGACTTTAGATGATTTGATGGACCGAGGAATGGAGATTGCGGACTTTCTCGTTCCTCAGGAAAAAACCGAAGAGTTTTTCTATGCTATTTTAGACGAGTTAGAGATGCCAGACAATTTCTTGGATAGCGGCATGCTGAGTTTCCGCGTGACGCCAAAACCTGATAAGGTGGACGTCTTTGTGACCAAATCCAAGATTGACCAAAATCTGGATTTTGAAGATTTGGCGGACCT
>CAJPRB010000077.1:0-7587 GCA_905372925.1 uncultured Streptococcus sp. | reverse complement strand
AGCGGGCTCACCTGATACCGTAAGAAGGCGATAACCCAGACTTTCTCCTAAAATACTGGCCGCAGCGTAATCCCATGGCTGCAAGTAGGTAATATAAGTCAGAAGACGACCCGATAAAACCTTGGCAAAACTAATGGCCGCACTACCATAAACACGGACTCCCAACGCTGCTCGACCCAAATCTGCCAAGCCCCACTCATTACTTTCAAACATAGCTGAGTTACCGGCAACTAAAAATTCTTGAAGAGGTTTCTTTTTAAAAGGCGGTAAGGGCTCATTATTGCGGCAAGGAGGAAAGGCACCTCCACCATGGTAGCAATCCCCTTTCATGACATCATAAATAATTCCAAATTTGCCCACACCATTCTCAAAGTAGGCCAACATAACAGCAAAATCTTCCTGCTGGGCAACAAAATTATTGGTACCGTCAATAGGATCAATCAGCCAAACGGAACCCTGACCGACCGCAGCACGTAAACAGCCCTCTTCCGCGCAAATCAAGTCTTCTGGATAAGATGCCAAAATTCTCTGAACTAAGAGATCCTGAACTTCCTTATCCAAACGCGTCACCAAGTCTGTAGGCGAAGACTTGCGCTTAACCTGCAAATCTTCTTGCATGTGAGCCAAAATATAGGCAGCAGCTTCCTGCACAATCTGTTTGGCAAATTCAAATTTAGTTTCCAAGAGAAATCTTCCCTTCTCTTTTTTCTTTTGCTAATTGAACTGCATGATAGAAGGAATAACCGCTAGCCGTTTCAAATTCGCGACCTAAGCGCTTTTCTTCGCTTTTGCTCGGAACCACAGACTTAAATTTCTTGTAGGAATCTAGCAGTTTCTTAGCCTCTACCTTGTCTTCATAGGCAGCTTCAACATCATTAAAAAAAGAAAGCACTGAAGCAAGTTCTTCAGTGCTCCACGACAAATCTAGTGGGTAACTATACTGTTTGTTCATCTATCCAATACCAGCTCTCAATGTTGCTTCTTTTAGTTCTTGTTTACGGTAACTACGAGGGAGAAAAGCACGAATCTCATCTTCATTAAAACCGATCTGCATGCGTTTGGTGTCTATAATAATTGGGCGACGCAAAAGACTAGGATATTGCTCAATCAACTGAAGCAACTCCGATACCGAAATACTCTCTACATCAATATCCAATTTTTGAAAAATTTTTGAACGAGTTGAAATGATGTCATCAGTACCATTTTCGGTCAAGGAAAGAATGTGTTGTAATTCTTTTCTTGTTAAAGGACTGGTCATAATATTATGCTCTTGAAAGGGCACCTTATGCGTTTCTAACCAGGCCTTTGCCTTACGACATGATGTACAGCTCGGTGATAAAAATAGTGTAATCATGCTTTTCTCTTCTTTATCTATACTTTGCTATTCTTATTATACAAAAAAATAAAGCGCTTGACTAGCAATTTCTAGAAAAAAGACTATTTTTTTCTAGAAAAATAGACTGTATGCGAACGAATTACTCAATTCCAATGAAGTTAATTCACTCCTCGTAAGAATTTTTAACTTCATCTCTGTTTTATCAATGCAACACATTAAAGTATTCTACGACTTTTCAAATAAAGAAAACCAAAGAAACTTTCATAGAGTCCAAAGAAGAGAAGGAAAGCATGGAGGAAGAAGGTCTCTGGTAAAATCCAAATAACGGGATCCTTTGCTGGATCAAAAAGCCAGGTATCATCTCCCACAAAGAGAATCTGATGAAAGAGAGTAAAAAATTGCTCAAAACCAATCAACACTCCCACAAGCCCAATAACTAGAGGCAATAGCACTAAAGCCAGGATACTTTTACGATATAGGGGTAGAAAGCCTTTTTTTATAATATTTTTAACAAAGAAATAAAAACATGGTAGTGTCACTAGGGCAACTAGCTGAACCAAGTGGAAGAGATTCTTCACCACCGTAAAGTGGTGTAGACCTGCAGCTGACGAACGAAAATCTGGCATCTCTAGGACCTGACTAAAGGGATTGGTCAGGTAATTCATCAAGATATGAAAGTTGTACTGAATGGTTTCGGGCTTTAGATAGACTCGATTCGCTAAGTTCAGCCACTGAATCTCCATGGGATAGAAAATCCATGCCAGATAAATCGTCAGTAGGATAGAAAGGGAGAGGAGAAAGAGCATACTTCCCCAAAAGGTCAGTTTAGTTTTCATCAAAATTCCACTCCGCAAGGCTAGAAACTACATAAGTTGGTGCGATTGGCAGGTCCGCTACTTCTTCTGCCTTGGTAAAACCTGTTGTCACCAAGAGCGTTGGAATGCCATTGTCAATCCCCGCTCGAATATCAGTTAAATAGTTATCTCCAACCATAATCAACTCTTCACGTTGCAAACCTAAGTGCTCAACCGCCTTGTCCATGATGATAGCATTTGGTTTTCCGATATAAACAGGCTTCACTCTTGTTGCCACTTCAAGCAGTGTAATCAGTGAACCAGCACCAGGCAAAAGACCACGTTCCGTCGGGATATTGAGATCAGGGTTGGTTCCGATAAAATGAGCCCCCTTTTGGATGGCTAGAGTCGCCGTAGCAAATTTTTCATAGTCGACTTGCCAGTCCAATCCAACTACTACATAGGCAGGATTTTCCTTGTCTTCGACATAACCAGCCGCCTGAATGGCATCCTTGAGTCCAGCTTCTCCGATGACATAGACTGTCTTTTCCAGTCCCAAGTCATTCATATAGTCGATGGTTGCCAAAGTTGCTGTATAGACAGTTGATAGAGGGGTATTAATGTTAAAATTCTGAGCCAACATCTCTTGTACACTCTCTGGAGTTCGGGTTGTATTGTTAGTTACAAAGAGATAGGGAATTTCTCGCTTTTGCAACTAATGGACAAAAGCCTCACCCGCGGGAATTCGGTCTTTCCCCTTGTAGATAGTCCCGTCTAAATCAATTAAATAACCTTTATAAGTCATATCGTCCTTTCTAATTCGCTTCAATTTCTTGCCAAGTAATCATAGCTTGGGCATTTATCTCGCCATCACTGATAATCTCATGCTTGCTTTCTAGTCCCTTGAGTTCATATGCTGAAGCAATCATGCCACCTGGTCGCACTTCTTTGACATATTTGAGATTGATTTTCTTTGGAATATACTTGGTCAAAAAATCTGCTCCCATGACCTCAAAAATCCAATCCAGGTATTTACTATTATTAACATGTCCGTTCATATCCAAGTCGTAAAAACGAACATGGTAGTCTTTACTGATCGGGTTTTCTAGATTTGCATACTTTGGCCCACGGATGAGTTTTTTATCAAACTCAGACTGGTAAGGAGCAACAATCTCCGGTTCGACAGCATGGACTTTCCGACTATCTCTGTCCATGAGGACAAAGGTTGCCAACATTTGGATGATTGCTTGACCAGCTTGATCATAAAGGGTAAAACGACGATAGCAAAACAATCGATTGTAGCTCAATGCTTCTGTTTCAATCGTAATCTCCTCAGCAAAGCGAGGCAAGCGAACCACGTCAATCGCATAGTCTGTAATAATCCAGACCAGATTGTAACGTTCTAACACATCCTTGTCGCTAACTCCCAGCTCAATTGACTGCATACCTGATACTTGCAAGGACAGCAAAATCACGTCTGGAAGTTTGATATGACCGTTCATATCCGCCATATCAAAAGGAATTTTCATTTTCATTTGATAAGTTAAGCCCATTGTTCTACTCCAAAATAAATCGTTCTGCTACAGTGTCTCCCAGGAAGAGACCTCTCTTTGTCATTCGGACACGATCACCGTCAATCTGCATAAGTCCTTGTTGAACCAAGTCTCTGATGATTTCGCCATAAAGTCCATCAAAGGATCGTCCGAATTTCTCCTCAAATCGCGCCATAGAAACCCCAGATTTTTTCCGGAGGCCTAGGAACATTTCTTCTTCCATCTGCTCCCTTTGACTCAGGTGTTCTTCTGTAATCCGAGCATTTCCTGCCTCTACCGCATTGAGATAGTGGCGGATAGGACCGTGGTTTTTATAGCGCACCCCGTTCACATAACCCGAAGCACCCGCACCGATACCATAATACTCGGCATTATCCCAGTACATGAGATTGTGGCGACTTTCAAATCCGGGTTTAGAGAAATTCGAAATCTCATAATGCTCAAAACCAGCTCGCTCAAGTTCCGCGATGATGTACTCAAACATCTCCGCTTCTAACTCTTCCTTGGGTAGGGGCAATTTCCCACGTCGCATGCGGTTCATAAAGACCGTATGGTTTTCCAAAATCAAGCTATAAAGGCTCATATGAGGAATATCAAGCGAGATAGCCTTAGCTACATTGTCCTTGACCTGAGCCATAGTTTGACCAGGTAGAGCGTAGATTAGATCGATGGAGATATTGTCAAAACCAGCCAGTTTGAGACGGTCGATATTTTCATAAATATCCTTCTCCAAATGACTGCGCCCAATCTTTTTCAGCATTTTGTCATCAAAAGTCTGCACACCTAAGGAAACACGATTAACTGGCGACTGTTTCAAAACCGCGATTTTATCAGCGTCCAAGTCTCCTGGGTTTGCTTCAATCGTCAACTCTTCCAAGACAGACAAGTCCAAGTTTTTAGTCAAGCCATCCAGAAGCACCTCTAATTGCGAAGCGGACAAAGCCGTTGGCGTCCCACCTCCGATGTAGAGGGTTGACAACTTTTGGATATCATAAGAACGAAACTCTTCTAGCAGATGCTCCAAATAACTATCTACTGGTTGATTCTTGATAAATACTTTTGAAAAGTCACAATAATAACAAATCTGTGTGCAAAAGGGAATATGCACGTAGGCGGACGTTGGTTTTTTCTGCATAGTATTTATTATACCACAAAGACAGGCTTGCAGATAAAAATCACCATCTCCAAAAACCAGAGATGGTGATGCTTTATACTTCAGTAATATCGATGATGATTTCTTCTTGGTCTTCAGCAACATCTGGAGTTGCTGACTGTTCTTGCCATTGCTCCTTGAGATTGTTAAAGGTTTCCTTTGACGCTTCTGTCGCTTGTCGAGCACAGTTTTTAGCTTGGTCAAGGACACTGTCAAAAGTGATTTCACCAGATTCTACTTGTTCCTTTGCCTTCAGCACAAAGTCCCTTGCCTGTTCCTTCACTTCAGTTAGTTTCTCACAAACCTGCTCTCTAGCGTATTCTGGATCTTCTCTCAAATCATCCAGAAAATCCTGAGCTTGACTACAAACTTGCTTGCCCTTGTCACTCGTCAAAAACAAAGCAAGAGCTGCACCAGAAACCGTTCCTAAAAGGATTGAGGATAGTTTACCCATAAGATTTCTCCTTTTTTATTTTTTGAAAATTTTACTTGCGAAACGAAGAGCTGACAAGCCTGCACCTGTCTTAATGGTCTTTGAACCAGCTGATGAGGCTTTTTTACCCAAGACACGCGCATGCTGATTGAGGTCAGATACTGATTCTGACAAGTCCGCTACAGCTGTAAAGAGTGGATCAATCGTCGCAACTTTGATATTGACATCGTCTGCCAACACATTAATCTTAACCAACAATTCATTGGTCTGATGCAAGGTGACGTTCACATCTGAGCTCAACGTTTTGATGGTCTTTTCTGTCTCATCAATCATACGACCTGCTTTTTGAATCGTGATTGTCAAATAGACTAAACAGACAATCAAAGCAATCGCAACAAGAATATATGCAACTTCTAACATTTATTTTTCCTCCTCTGTATGATAGAAAGGGGCTTTCTTTCGATTTTGATAAAGTATGATAAAAATACCAAGTCCGATAAGGATAACTGATAACCATTGGGAAACTCGCAAACCAAAGAACATGAGGCTATCTGTCCGCATGCCTTCGATGATCATACGACCAAAACCATACCAAATCAAGTAGAAAGCAGTGATCTGACCGCGTCTGATTCCCTTTAATTTTCGTCTAAAAATCAAAATCAAAGCAAAACCAATCAAATTCCAAACCGACTCGTATAGAAAGGTCGGCTGACGGTAGCTACCATCGATGTACATCTGGTCACGAATGAAGCCCGGTAAATAATCCAGACTATCCACCGCTGCACCGTAGGCTTCTTGGTTAAAGAAGTTCCCCCAGCGCCCTAAACTCTGGGCAATCATGACGCTCGGTGCTGCAATATCTAAGAAATCCCAAGTATTAATCAGCTTTCTATCTGCAAAGATGTAAAGTACAATAGCTCCTGCTATCAAACCACCATAAATGGCCAAACCACCATTCCAGATGGCAATCACATCACCTGGATTTTGAAGATAGTAATCTAAGCGGAAGAGTACATAGTAAAGTCTGGCACCTAAAATTGCAATAGGAAAGGCAATTAAGATAAAATCTAGAATATCATCTGACAAAATCTTCTTTTTAGGAGCTTCTTTCATGGCAAGATAGACTGCCAAGACCAAGCCAGCCACAATACACAAAGCATACCAACGAATGGAAAAAGGACCGATTTCAAATGCAACTGGATTAATCATCTTTCACCTCATTTTTGGAGATGAGGTTAGTCAAGCGTTCTTCAAATAAACGCGTCGCATCAAAGCCCATTTCCTTAGCGCGATAGTTCATAGCTGCCGCCTCAATAACAACAGAGATATTGCGTCCTGTTTTTACCGGGATGCGGATACGTGGAATAGCTACACCAGAAACTTCTAATTCTTCAGCATTGTTTCCTAGACGGTCAAAAGTCTTATGGGTATCATAATTTTCCAAGTAAACAGCCAACTGGACTTGTGAAGAATCTTTTACAGCACTTGCTCCGTAGAGACTCATCACATCAATAATACCCACTCCACGAATCTCAAGTAAATGCTTCAATATTTCAGCGGGCTCTCCCCAAAGAGTCATTTCATCCTTGGCAAAGATATCTACACGATCGTCTGCTACCAAACGGTGTCCACGTTTCACAAGCTCAAGACCCGTCTCACTCTTACCGATACCACTATCCCCTTGGATCAAGACACCCATGCCATAGATGTCCATCAAGACACCATGCACACTCGTACGTTCAGCCAAACGGGAATCAAGGTAGCTAGATAACTCTCCAGATAAACGACTGGTTGATGTTCGACTGGTTAAAATCGCAATCTTACATTCCCTAGCAGCTTTCAACATTTCTTCTGGCACTACCAAGCCACGAGCAACGATAACCGCAGGTGTTTCAGGTAGAAACATTTTCTTCAAAACTTGATAACGGTTATGGGCAGGCATAGCGACCAAATAGGACCACTCCTTCATCCCTAACAGCTGAATCCGTTCTGGAGTATAGTAATCAAAATAGCCCGTCATTTCAAGACCTGGTCTCATAATGTCCGCAGTATTGATTTCCTTTTCAAGCAATTCGCCTTCACCATAGACAATATCTAGTCTGAGCTTTTCAATTACTTCTCTTACTAAAACCGACATAATTTCCTCCTTCAATCGAGTTCTCCCTACTATTATATCAAATTGTAGTTGGAAGTTTCCTTTTTTTGCAGGATTTACAGTATTTATTTAAAAGAAAAAGACTAGATTTCTCTAGCCTTTCATTTCTAATTAGAATTTTTTACGTTTACGAGCTGCTTCTGATTTACGTTTACGTTTTACA
>CAJPRB010000076.1:0-7613 GCA_905372925.1 uncultured Streptococcus sp. | reverse complement strand
ATATCATCAAGGATATCGAGGAAGATGGCAAAGTGATCCTCTTTATCGATGAACTCCACACCATTATGGGTTCTGGAAGCGGTATTGATTCGACTCTGGATGCTGCCAATATTTTGAAACCAGCCTTAGCTCGCGGAACTTTGAGAACAGTTGGGGCCACCACTCAGGAAGAATACCAAAAACACATCGAAAAAGATGCTGCCCTTTCTCGTCGGTTTGCAAAAGTGACGATTGAAGAGCCAAGTTTAGCTGACAGCATGACCATTTTGCAAGGTTTGAAGGCTACCTATGAGAAACACCACCGTGTGCAAATCACAGATGAAGCCGTTGAAACAGCTGTCAAGATGGCGCATCGTTACTTGACTAGCCGTCACTTGCCGGACTCTGCTATCGACCTATTGGATGAAGCAGCAGCAACAGTGCAAAACAACTCCAAGCATGTGAAAGCAGACGAATCCGACTTGAGCCCAGCTGAAAAGGCCTTGATGGATGGCAAGTGGAAACAAGCTGCCCAGTTAATCGCAAAAGAGCAGGAAGTCCCTGTCTATAAAGACTTGGTAACAGAATCTGAAATTTTGACTACCTTGAGTCGCTTGTCAGGGATTCCAGTCCAAAAACTGACGCAAACAGATGCTAAGAAATACCTGAACTTGGAAGCGGAGTTGCACAAACGTGTCATCGGTCAAGATCAAGCTGTTTCAAGTATTAGCCGTGCGATTCGCCGCAACCAGTCAGGAATTCGTAGTCACAAGCGTCCGATTGGTTCCTTTATGTTCCTAGGACCGACAGGAGTCGGTAAGACCGAATTGGCAAAGGCTCTGGCAGAAGTCCTCTTTGATGACGAATCAGCCCTTATCCGCTTTGATATGAGTGAGTATATGGAGAAATTCGCAGCTAGCCGTCTCAATGGAGCTCCTCCGGGCTATGTAGGCTACGAAGAAGGTGGGGAGTTGACCGAGAAGGTTCGCAACAAACCATACTCCGTTCTCCTCTTTGATGAGGTAGAGAAGGCCCACCCAGATATTTTTAATGTTCTCTTGCAGGTTCTGGATGACGGTGTTTTGACAGATAGCAAGGGACGCAAGGTGGATTTTTCAAATACCATTATCATCATGACGTCAAACCTTGGTGCGACGGCTCTTCGTGATGACAAGACTGTCGGCTTTGGGGCTAAAGATATTCGTTTTGACCAAGAAAATATGGAAAAACGAATCTTTGAAGAGTTGAAAAAGACTTATCGACCAGAGTTTATCAACCGTATTGATGAAAAGGTGGTCTTCCACAGTTTGGATAGCGAACACATGCAAGAAATTGTCAAGATTATGGTGAAACCATTGATTGCTAGCCTCGCTGAGAAGGGCATTGACTTGAAACTGCAAGCTTCAGCGTTGAAGTTACTAGCAAGCCAAGGATATGATCCGGAAATGGGAGCTCGCCCACTTCGCAGAACCCTGCAAACAGAAGTGGAGGACAAGTTGGCAGAACTCCTCCTTAAGGGAGAGTTAGTAGCAGGCAAGACCCTCAAGATTGGTGTCAAAGCTGGTCAATTAAAATTTGATATTGCTTAAAAATGGAGAGTCAGGAGCAATCCTGATTCTTTTTTTGCTACTTTTTTATAAAAAATGATAAAAAACTATTGACAAAACAAAAATATAGTATATAATAAAAACATAGAAAACAAAAATATCAAAGATTATAAAAAGGTAAAACGTTTATGAAAAAGAAAACAGCAGTGGTATTTGGGACCTTTGCCCCTCTCCATCAAGGGCATATCGATCTGATTCAGCGAGCGAAGCGTCAGTGTGACCAGGTCTGGGTAGTCGTTTCAGGCTACGAGGGAGACCGAGGTGAGCAGGTAGGTTTAAGTCTTCAAAAACGATTTCGCTATATCCGAGAGGCTTTTCGTGATGACGAGTTGACCTCTGTCTGTAAGCTGGATGAGACCAACCTTCCCCGTTACCCTATGGGCTGGCAGGAGTGGTTGGACCAGATATTAGCGGAGATTTCCTATGATGAAAACCAGCAAGAACTGACTTTTTTTGTAGGAGAAGCAGACTACCAGCAAGAACTAGCTAAACGTGGATTTGGCACCGTCTTGCAAGAAAGAAAGTTTGGTATCTCAGCGACTATGATTAGAGAAAATCCAAGCAAATATTGGAAATACATCGCTCAACCCTTCCGTCGTCAGTTTACAAAGAAAGTCTTGATTATGGGAAGTGCTAGCAATGGGAAGACCACTCTGGCCAAGGATTTGGCAAGGTATTACGATGCGCCCGTCAGTCTGGAATACGCGCGTGAGTACCAGATCAAAAACAATGTCCGCGACGATGAATTGACTCCAAAGGATTACTATTATCTCCTGTTGGGACAGTATGACCAGACCTCAAAGCTAATCGATAGCAATGCCAATCGAGGCCTAGTCATTGCAGATACCAACTCACTAGTAACCAAGGGCTACTACGATTACTACATGGAAAGCAAAGAGCAGGAGGACTTGTCCGTAGAGACCTTTGATAATCTCTTTGTTTCCATCTTAGCCAAGGAAAAGTGGGATTTAATCCTCTTTGTGCAACCTATTGGCTCTTATGTCAATGATGGTTTTCGCGACATGACCATGGCAGAAGACCATATCCGTCACAGTTTTTCTCAGCATTTGGATATGATGAGGGAGCAATATCTAGCCAATATCCCTCATGTTTATCTAGCTGATGACTATCTAGGGAATTATGAAGCAGCAAAAGTAGCTATTGATGCCATTTACCAAGCAGATTAGGAGAAGAAAATGAAAAAAATAACTGAAAAAATCACACGATTTATTAAAAACTTTAAAAATGTTCACGCAGAAGCTCGTAAAATTGGTTTTGCAGGAGTTATGCGTTTGATTTGGAAAGACCTCTTTGTGGGCCGTAGTCTTTTCCAGTGGCTCTATTTGATTGCTTTATCAAGTGTTCCTCTTATTCTGGAGTTTACACAAAACACAGAAAGTCATGACTGGATTGGTCTCTTGGCCTCTTGGACAGGGATTGTCTGCGTTATCTTAGTAGCTGAAGGTCGAGCTAGTAACTACCTTTTTGGAGCTATTAACTCTGCAATCTATTTGGTCCTAGCTATGAATGCGACTTTCTATGGTGAAGTTTTGACAACAGTTTATTTCTTTGTCATGCAGCCTATTGGTCTCTATACTTGGTTGTCTAATCGGATCAATGAGCAAGGAAGACCAGAGGAGTCTCACTTTGAAGCTAAGAAACTCGGTCTGATTGATTGGCTCAAGTACTTGGCCTTGACTGCTATCATCTGGATTGGCATGGGATTAGCCTACCAAAGTATCAGCAGTGCTCGTCCTTTCCGTGACAGTATTACCGATGCGACCAATGGTGTTGGTCAGCTCTTGATGACACGTCTTTACCGTGAGCAATGGATTTTCTGGATTGCAACCAATCTCTTTAGTATCTACCTCTGGTGGGGTGAAAACATCCATATCCAAGGAATGTACTGGATCTACACCCTCAATAGTCTAGTCGGTTGGTACCAATGGACTAAGGCTGTCAAGGAGGGATAAGTTGACTGAAACGATAATCCCGGCTGGAATGACAGAGAGAGAATATTTTGAGATTCATGCGACTGAGAAGGAATTTCTAGACTGGTACTGCAAACAGGATCTTCCTCAGTATGAAAAACCGAGCGTGACAGTGGATATGGTAGCTTATTGCTTTGTGGAAGGGAAAATCAAACTCTTGCTAATTCGTCGTAAGGGTCATCCTTATCAAAACTGTTTGGCTTTGGTCGGTGGTTTTATGGATAAGAGCGAAGATGCAAGGTATGCTTGTCAGCGTGAAGTGAGAGAGGAGGTTAACCTTGACCTTCCTTTGGAAAAAATCGAACAGTTGATGACAGTATCTACTCCAGGTCGTGATCCGAGGGGTTGGACGGTTACTATCGCCCATTTGGTGTATCTACCTAGCCGCGCACTTGATCTCGTTCAAGCTGGTGATGATGCCAAGGATGTGGTTTTTGTTGATGTTGATTTTCAGACGGGCAAGTGCTTCCTAGAGGGACTAGAGCTGGGGGAGCAAGCCTTCGCCTTTGACCATTATGCCATTATCCAAGAGTCTATTAAACGAATCCAAGGGCGTCTTGACTGGAATCCGACCTTTCTCTATCTGCTAGAGGAGGAATTCACTGTCTATGAAGGAACCGAATTAGTCAATCTCATCAACCCTGGTCGGCCCATCGTCAGCAATAACTTTCTCGTAAAATACGGAGAATATGTAGAAGAAGTCGGACTTAAACGAGTACCTAAAAAGAAACCAAGAAAAACCTATCGATTGAAATAAAGAGGTCGGGACAAAGTTCCCGACCTCTTTATTTATCATCATTTTTATGAATGGCTATCTTTCTTAGAATTACTCAATATGTGAGTAAAGAAGGTCTTTGTATCGATACTTGAGATAGTTCTCATGTAAAAATAACAAAGCGATGTAGACAATCATAAAGATTGTAGTCAGATAAAAGACATCAAATACAGTTCGCGCATAGTAAGTGGCTGATTGATAAGAGCCAATTGCTCCCAAAATCAACCAAGGAAGATACTTGTAATACTTATTTAGCATAAGAGTGCACCTCCTATATTCTATTTCAATGTTATTATATTCCTTTGTCTAATGCAATGCAATCGATTACACAAAAAATTTAAATTTTTAATAGGAAAATCTCCTGTTTTTCTAATTTATTACGAATAGAGATAGTAGAAGGAACAATTTTAATTCAATTTGCTGAGATTTTTAAACTAGTTTCTCTAAATAGTTGACAGATTCAAAGCCCGATGTTACAATTATATTACAAAAAGATTTCTTAACATTTCAAAAATGTTACAAAGGAGTAGGAAAATGAAAAAGAAAACCTATATCAAATTGATGGCAGCGACTGTGTTGGCTTCTACCTTGCTACTGGGAGCTTGTGGAAATAAAAATGAAACCACTCAAACCAGCAGCTCTGCCAAGACAAGTCAATCATCAAGTTCTAAAGCAGCTTCTTCTAGCAAAGAAAGCAAGACCCAAAAATCTTCAAGCTCAGCTTCATCTGAAAAGGCTCAGGCATCTTCTGGTCAGTCTTCTACAACGGCAGATCAGTCACAAGCGAAACCAGCGCCTGAATCAAGACAAGAACAAGCAGCCCCTAGTCAGCAAGCTCCATCTCAGGCACCTTCAACTCAGCAAGGCTCTCAAGCCCAGTCTAACCAGTCAGGCTATGATCCAACAACTGACCGCAAACTTCAAGACAAGCAAGCAGAACACAACAAACGCTACAAGGGTGTTTTAACCATGGTCGATGGTGATTTCTCAGCAGCTGCAGGCAACTGGAAGGGAGCGAATGGCGAAACTATTACGGTTTCATCAGGGGGCCAATTTACAGTAGAAACTGCAGAAGGAAATAAAGAAAACTACTCTATTAGAGGCTACTCTTACACTCTTGATGATGGCAAGTATAATGCTAAAATCGGAGGAGGAAAAATCATCCAAATTACAACAGGTGCGGATGGTAAAGTTTCAAGCGTTGCCTTGATTCAATAATAAAATTTTGTGTTTTGACTCTTACTAGAAATCGTTCTGTAAAAGAGTGAGTCAACTGTTTTTCACTTAGTTTCTCCAAGAGAAAGTGGTATAATAAAAAAATCAAAGGAAAACGAGTGATAATACATGGCGGATAAATTAATCTTACCTCAAAACACACGATTGATGGGAGTATTTCTTGGATTTGTAGGTGGTTCTTTGGATGTGTTTTGCCATATTCAATACCATAGTTTGGTAGCGACACAGACAGGGAATATTCTCCTACTGATATCTGATTGGCACGACTCAAATGTCATTAATACGATGCTACGATTCTGCTCCATTATTTTCTTTTCTCTAGGATTTCTGTTTGCATTGCACATGAAAGAATACCGCAAAACGGCCTACTGGCGGGTTAAGATGCTGCTCCCTTTATTTATTGGAACTCTTATTCTACCTTTCTTTTCACGATTTCCTCTATTAGAAGTTCCTTTCATCGCTTTTGGAACAGGAATGATGATGCTAACATTTACGGGCAGTTTGATTGAAGATCATCCCTATGTCATTTTTATGACGTCTGGAAATTACCGAAAGATGTTGACCGCTTTGTATCGCATTGCTAGAAGAGAAGGAAATATCCAAGAATACCGTCGCCAGGCCTTAAATTATGGGATTGTTGTGGGAAGTTTCATAGTGGGCGCAATCAGCTTGGCTGTATTGATGCATTTTCTTCATGAATGGTCTATATGGATTGTCAGCCTCAATTTGTTTTTGATTATGTCCTACTATATAGCTAGAGTGAAGCAATTAGATTTACAAGATGAAAACATATAAAAACGGCAAGACTCATTTTTGAGCTTTGCCGTTTTTGTGAGTTGTAGATGTGAGACTATGCTTTGTCTAGTTGCAAGAGGGCTTCAATCTCTGCTAGGGTGCTAGCTTGTGAAATGGCTCCACGAAGTTTGGCAGCGCCAGATGTTCCCCGGAGGTAGTGCGGAGCGAGGCCGCGGAATTCACGAACGGCTACGTTTTCTCCTTTGAGGTTAATCAAGCGTTTCAGGTGTTCGTAGGCGATTTTCATCTTATCTTCAAAGGTCAAATCAGGAAGGATTTCTCCTGTTTCAAAGTAGTGGTTGATCTGGTTGAAGAGGTAGGGATTTCCCATGGCTGCGCGACCAATCATGACAGCGTCAGCCCCGACTTCTTCGATACGCTGTTTGGCTTCTTGGACCGTACGGATGTCACCATTTGCGATAAATGGAATCTTGGTCAGAGCTTGAGCAACCTTGTGTAGGGTCTCGAGGTCTGCGTGACCAGTATACATTTGTTCGCGGGTACGGCCGTGCATAGCGAGAGCAGAGACACCTGCAGCCTCAGCAGCTAGGGCATTCTCCACAGCTAGGGATGGATCAGACCAGCCTGTACGCATCTTGACTGTAAGTGGAATATCGAGGACAGATCGGACCTTGTTGATGATAGAGTAGATCTTGTCTGGATCCTTGAGCCACATAGCGCCAGCTTCGTTTTTCACGATTTTGTTAACTGGGCAGCCCATGTTGATATCGACGATATCGGTCTTGGTGTTTTCTTGGATGAATTCCGCTGCGCGTGCGAGGCTGTCTTCATCGCTACCAAAAAGTTGGATAGAGACTGGGTTTTCGCCTTCATCAATATGAAGCATATGTAGAGTTTTTTCGTTGTTGTATTGGATTCCCTTGTCAGAGACCATTTCCATCACAACGAGCCCAGCTCCGAGCTCTTTTGCGATGGTACGAAAGGCTGAATTTGTCACGCCAGCCATAGGCGCTAAAACGGTACGATTGGGAATCTCAACATTGCCAATCATAAAGGGTGTATTAAGATTTGTCACGAATGAGTTCCTCCAGGTCGTTTTCATCAAAGTTATAAGTTGTTTGGCAGAATTGACAAGTGATTTCTGCCCCGTGGTCTTCCTCTTTCATTTCCTCTAAATCTGAGCTTGGAAGGCTGGCAAGAGCGTTCATAAAACGGTCTTTGCTGCAGTCACATTGGAAACGAATTTCTTCTTCAGATAGGCGTTTGTAG
>CAJPRB010000075.1:0-8212 GCA_905372925.1 uncultured Streptococcus sp. | reverse complement strand
GGGTCTATCCCGGGGCCTCTTTTGCGTATTTTAAGGACGGAGAATGGAGAGAATCTTACCTAGGCTTGAGTGATCCTGAGAGAGGTTTACAGACAGAGTCAGGGCTAGTCTATGACCTAGCCAGTGTGAGTAAGGTTGTGGGAGTAGGGACAGTCTTCACCTTCTTGTGGCAACAAGGCAAATTAGATATTGATCGACCAGTGACGGATTTTTTAGCTGAATGTGATTATCCAGATATCACTATCCGTCAACTTTTGACCCACGCAACAGACCTGGACCCCTTTATTCCAAATCGGGATCTCTTGACAGCCCCTGAATTAAAAGAAGCCATGTTTCACCTCAACAGACGAAGTCAGCCTGCTTTTCTATACTCAGATGTTCACTTTTTACTCTTAGGCTTTCTTTTGGAAAAAATCTTTGAACAAGACTTGGATCAGATCATACAGAAGCAAGTTTTGGAACCATGGGAGATGAAGGAAACAATGTTTGGTCCAGTTGAGTTTGCTGTACCAACAGTGAGAGGAGTGGAGGCAGGCAGTATTCACGATCCCAAAGCTCGTCTTTTGGGCAAACATGCTGGAAGTGCTGGTTTATTTTCAACTGTTAAGGATTTACAAAACTTTCTGGAGCATTACTTGAAAGATGATTTTGCTACAGATTTGAGTCGCAATTTTTCTCCCTTAGATGATAAGGAGCGTTCGTTAGCCTGGAATCTGGAGGGGGCCTGGCTCGACCATACGGGCTATACAGGTACCTTCATCATGTGGAACCGAGAGAAACAGGAAGCCGCTATCTTTTTATCCAATCGAACGTATGAGAAGGATGAGCGTGCCCAGTGGATAATCGATCGAAACCAAGTCATGGATATGATTCGTAGGGAAGAGTAGGGAGAAAGCATGTCAAAAACCGTAAAAGGAACGCTATTTACAGTAGTTGCAGGCATTGCTTGGGGCTTGTCTGGAACCAGTGGCCAATACCTGATGGCACACGGGATTTCCGCTTTAGTCTTGACCAATCTGCGGCTTATCATTGCAGGATTGGCGCTGGTATTCATATCCTATGCAACTGCAAGGGATAAACTCCTAGCTTTTTTAAAAGACAGAAAAAGCTTACTCTCTCTACTGCTATTTGCCTTGTTTGGACTTTTCTTAAACCAGTTTGCCTATCTTTCTGCCATTCAGGAAACAAATGCTGGAACGGCTACGGTTCTCCAGTATGTATGTCCCGTTGGAATCTTGATTTATACTTGTATCAAGGACAAGGTGGCACCGACTCTGGCTGAGATTATTTCGATTGGTTTAGCAATCGGAGGGACTTTTCTTATCGCGACTCATGGGGAACTTGACCAGTTGTCTGTCACACCTGCTGGTCTTTTCTGGGGACTCTTTTCTGCCTTGACCTATGCCCTTTATATCATTCTTCCTATCACTTTGATTAAGAAATGGGGAAGCATGTTGGTGATTGGTGTGGGCATGGTTATTTCTGGAGTGGTGGCTATTCCCTTCACAGGGGTTTTGCAGGCCAGTATACCGACCAGCTTGGATTTTCTTTTTGCATTTGCTGGCATTATCATCATTGGCACGGTCTTTGCCTATACAGCTTTCCTAAAAGGAGCTAGTATGATAGGCCCTGTTAAGTCCAGTTTATTGGCTTCCATAGAGCCCATCTCTGCTGTTTTCTTTGCCTTTCTGATTATGAAGGAGCAATTCTACGCGATTGATTTTGTCGGTATGGCTATGATTTTACTTGCGGTAGCCATCATTTCTTTGAAAGATTTGTTGATAGAAAACAAACAGAAGGTTGAATGAGAAACTAGTTACTCGTAAAAAGTGGTTGGTTTGAATATCCTATCGAAATACTGATTACGGATAAGGAATAGGAGTGGAATTTTATAAAATTTTAAGTTTCTTTTCTTACAATAAACCAATCTTTAACTGCTAGAAGGAGGAGATATGAAAATTTTACGAAGCATTCACCCAACTAAGCCCCTGCGCTACTTGAGATGGTTTGATATTCTGATTATTACAGTTCTGATGTTTGGCCTGTTTATCATTCGGTCAACGGAGCTCTTTTTAGCAAGTATGTTTCCGACAGGTTTGTCAACTACAATGGATACGGCAAGTAATACTGTCGGCGAAGGAGCAGCCTATTCGAGCAACTTCACCTTGCAAGTGATACTTCTGACCTTGGCCTTGCTTTACCTTTTGATTCGGAATTATGATTTCAAACAACTTCCTATTCGTTGGACCTGGTCCCTTCTCTTTTGGGTTCCTTTTATATTTGCCATTGTGGGATTGTTTGGAGACTTGGTGACGACACTAACTGGTGAATACAATTACTTTAATCCAGCCCTTTTTTCTTACATAGATCCCATGGAAGTTATACGGAAATTCCTAGCACTTAGTCCGATGGCAATTGCCTATGCCTTGCTAAATGGCTTCTATGAAGAGTTTTTCTTTCTAGGGTTGTTGACCTCAGTGAAAGCAAAGCACAAGTGGCGGGTTTTGTTTTATTCTACCCTCATTCGGATTTCTTTTCACACTTATCAAGGATTAGTATGGGCGCTGGTTATTGGTGTAGTTTATGGCTTATTCTATTATTTTTTGTACAAATATAAGGTGAAAAATCTCCTCCCGTTCTTTCTCATGCATGCTCTGGCAGACATGTTTGGGTCTAGTCTCATGTATCTCCTGATTGCCTGGGGAAGGTAAGAAATCAGAAAAATCCACTCAACTGAGTGGATTTTGTGTGTATAGATGACTAGTCTTTATTTTCGTATGGTAAGATCAAGTTTAAGATGATACCTGTCATAGCTGATAAGGCAGTACCTGAAAGGGTAACTGGTCCTACTTTGAGGATGGCTCCACCAAGCCCAAGAACCAACATAGCACTAGCAATGATGAGGTTACGCATTTGACTGAAATCAACGCGCTCCTTGATCAAGACTTTCAAACCGTTGCTGGCGATAACTCCGTAGAGAAGGATGGACATCCCACCAAGTACAGCACTTGGGATTGTTGAGATCAAGGCAGTGAATTTACCAAGGAAGCTAAGTGCAATTGCGATAAAGGCTGCATTACGGATAACAGAGACAGAAGCGATACGAGTCATCCCGATAACCCCTGTATTTTCACCGTAAGTCGTATTAGCTGGTCCACCGAGGAAGGCAGATACAGATGTTGCGATACCGTCACCGAGAAGTGTACGGTGAAGACCTGGTTCTTTCAAGAATTGACGGCCACAGATTTGACCCAAAACAGTATGGTCTCCGATATGTTCAGAAATTGTTACGATAGCGATTGGCAAGATGGCAATGGTTTCTGGACCAAAGTAAAGATTGTATTCTTTAAAGGCACCACCAGTGCTAAACGGCAAGTAGAAACCAGGAATTTCAAACCAGTTAGCTTTAAGAACTGGTGTAAAATCAACCAAGCCAAGAGTTAGTGCGAAGAGGTAACCACCGATAATGGCAAAGAGGAAAGGAATGATTCGTAGGAAGCCTTTTCCTTTAGTATTGATAAAGGCAGCAATCAAGAAAGTAACAACTGCTACAAGAGCATTTTTCCAATTTCCGTCCGCTACAAGTCCAGCGTTAGTAACTGCTGAACCTGCAAGTCCGAGACCGATAACGATGATCATAGGACCGATAATGATTGGTGGCAAGAGTTTATCAATCCATTTTGTACCTGCAAAACGAACACCAGCAGCAACAAGGACGTAGACCAAACCAGTCAAGATCACCCCTGTTTGGGCAGCAGATACATCCCCACCCATTTCTTTCATAGCCAGTGACATAGCTGTGATAAAGGCAAATGAAGAACCTAGATAAACTGGAACCTTAAACCCAGTTGAAATCATGTAGATGAGTGTTCCAACACCTGAAGCAAAAAGGGCAACAGATACAGGCATTCCCAAAATCAATGGTACCAAGATGGTCGCACCGAACATGGCGAAAACGTGTTGGAAACTAAGGAGAATTCCTTTTCCAGCTGAAGGACGTTGGTCAACGTCTAGTAACAAATCAACAGTTGATTCTTGTTTCATATAAACCTCACTTTTGGGCATCAAAAAGAGCCCATTATTTTACAGCAACAGGCTCTCAGAGTAAGACTTCTTTAAAGAGAGGGGTATCTCATTAAAGAATTTCATATATTTCTGCGTCTTCGTCACCTCACGGGATGACATTAAAAACCTTTGCTTAGGATAGTATAGCAGAAAAAAATGATTTTGTAAATCATTTTTTCCCGAGCCTAGAAATGTAAGAGCGAGGTTGATTTTGTAAATCATTTTTTCCCGAGCCTAGAAATGTAAGAGCGAGGTTGATTTTGTAAATCATTTTTACTCAACTTTAAACAAGGGCGCGCTATTGATAGGATTAAAGCGGGCGTTTGTTGGGCATGCCAGGCTTTCTTGGGTACTTGTTAGGCGTCTCCTTTTTCTTTTCGACCACAGTGATGTAGCGCGGATCTCCATTTGGCAGGGCATAGCTGAGGTTGTCCTCTACCTTGCTAAAGAGGAGGTTGAGAGCGTTCTTGGCTTCTAGCAATTCCTCGGGGGCATTGCTGGCCTTGAGTGCCAATAGTTTTCCACCGACTTTAAGATAGGGAATGGTTAGTTCAGACAAGATCTGCATGCGGGCAACCGCGCGAGCCGTCACTATATCAAACTGGGCACGGAAATTCTTGTCTTGGGCAAAATCTTCTGCACGCCCATGGTAGAAGTGAACACCATCCAAATCCAACTCCTGAGCCAAAAGCTGAAGGAAGTTGATGCGCTTATTGAGCGAATCAATGATGGTCACATCTAACTGAGGATAGAGGATTTTCATGGGGAGACTAGGAAATCCTGCCCCAGCCCCGATATCAAGAAGTTTGATAGTTTCATTTGAAATCAAACCTTGCAGGATGGGTGCAATCGAATCGTAAAAGTGTTTGAGATAAACTTCTTCTTTGTCTGTAATAGCGGTCAGGTTAATCTTTTCATTCCACTCGACCAAGAGCTCAAAATAACGTTTAAATTGCCCTTTTTGCTGGTCCGAAAGTGGAAGATTTTGCTCGGCAAGCAAGCTGTAAAATGTTTCTGGTTTCATAGCAGTTTCCTTCTCTAGTATCATCTTATTTTACCATATTCATTAAAATTTTGATATACTGGTATTAATCTAAAAGCAGAAAGGAATAAGATTATGATTTGGATTATTCTTGGAGTTTTGGCTCTGATTGTTATTTTTGTGATTGTTAGCTATAACGGTTTGGTTAAAAATCGTATGCAAACCAAGGAGGCTTGGAGCCAGATCGATGTTCAGTTGAAGCGTCGTAATGATCTCCTCCCAAACTTGATTGAAACAGTCAAAGGCTATGCGAAATATGAAGGTTCTACCTTGGAAAAGGTGACAGAACTTCGTAGACAAGTAGCCGCAGCAACCTCGCCAGCTGAAGCTATGAAAGCCAGTGATGCCCTTACCCGCCAGATTTCTGGTATCTTTGCAGTAGCAGAGAATTACCCAGACTTGAAAGCTAGCGCTAACTTTATCAAATTGCAAGAAGAGTTGACCAATACTGAAAATAAAATTTCTTACTCACGCCAACTCTACAACAGTGTTGTCAGCAACTACAATGTAAAACTTGAAAGCTTCCCAAGTAATATCATCGCAGGACTATTTGGCTTTAAATCTGCAGACTTCCTTCAAACACCTGAAGAGGAAAAGGCAGTTCCTAAAGTTGACTTTAGCGGTTTAGGTGACTAAGATGTTGTTTGATCAAATTACGAGCAATAAACGAAAAACGTGGATTTTGTTGCTGGTTTTCTTCCTACTCTTGGCCTTGGTTGGTTATGCAGTTGGTTATCTCTTCATGCGCTCAGGTCTTGGGGGCATAATCATAGCCCTAATCATCGGTTTTGTCTATGCTTTGACCATGATCTTTCAATCAACAGAGATTGTCATGTCTATGAATGGGGCGCGTGAGATTGATGAGCAAACGGCGCCAGACCTCTACCATGTTGTGGAAGATATGGCCATGGTCGCTCAGATCCCTATGCCACGTGTTTTCATCATTGAGGATTCTTCTTTAAATGCCTTTGCAACAGGTTCTAACCCGCAGAATGCGGCAGTTGCGGCCACTTCGGGTCTTCTGGCTATCATGAATCGTGAGGAGCTAGAAGCGGTCATGGGTCATGAAGTCAGTCATATCCGAAACTACGATATCCGCATTTCGACCATTGCTGTTGCCCTTGCTAGTGCTATTACACTGCTATCTAGTATGGCTGGTCGGATGATGTGGTGGGGTGGCGCTGGTCGAAGACGGAGCGATAATGATCGTGACGGAAATGGTTTAGAGATTATCATGCTTGTCATCTCTCTTTTAGCCATTGTTCTAGCACCTCTCGCTGCAACCTTGGTTCAATTAGCTATCTCTCGTCAGCGAGAATTCCTGGCGGATGCATCCAGTGTGGAGCTAACTCGCAATCCTCAAGGGATGATCAATGCCTTGCGCAAGTTGGACAATAGCGAGCCAATGCATCACCACGTTGATGATGCTAGCAGCGCTCTTTATATCAATGATCCTAAGAAAGGTGGCGGACTACAAAAACTCTTTTACACCCACCCACCTATCTCAGAACGAATTGAGCGTTTGAAACATATGTAAAAAGAATCCAGAGACAGTCCTCTGGATTTTTGCTATGTTCAAAAGTTATAAATCTTGTAAATCAACGACTTCAAAACCATCTTCTGTCAATCGATAGAGGCTCGTACAGACCTCTTTTAAGAAACGTCGGTCATGAGATACAGTGATCAGACCGCCAGGATAAGAGGCAAAGAGTTTTCTGATTTCGGGTTGAGAAGTGGGAGAGAAATTTCGTGTCGGCTCATCTAGAAGGAGAAAGTTTGGTTTTCGCAGAACTAAATCCAACAGAAGTAGTTTGCCTTGTTGACCACCAGATAAGGAACGGATTTGGTGTTGCATCTCTGGATAACTGAAATTGAGACTGGCTAAGTGGGATTGGATTTTCTGTAGTTCCTCTTTTTGCCCAGTTTGGCTGAGGTAGGCTACTGGAGATAGATCCAATTCCAGTTTTTTGTGGTAATCTTGTGGCATGAAACCAAGTGAAATTTCTCTTTTGTCGCTTAGCAGTTGTTGTAACTTGGCTAATAGAGTCGATTTCCCAACACCATTAGGTCCGATGATACCGATTTTATCTTGACCACGGACAGTAAGTTGTAGTTCCTGAGCTAAAATGCGCTCGCCAATGGACAACTTTTCCTTTTCTAGTTGGATTAAGACTTTAGAAGCCGATAGTGGTTGTATATCTGAGAAGAAGAGATGGATTTCTTCCTCTTCAAGTGGTTTCTGGGTCATCGACTGAGTTGCTTTTTCAAAACGTTTTTCTTGTGAGAGAACATTTTTCATCTTTTTAGCTAATAGGCGCCCAGCAGTACTATCTTTGGTAGTACGAAGCACATTTTCTACATTTTGCTTAACTCGGCGATGCTTTTCCATGGTTTTGTCATAGGCTCTCTGGTCGTTGGCCGCTTGCTGGCTTTGTCTGGTAAAAGTAGCCTGTCTCTGGTCACTGTAGAGTTCATAGTCTAAATGCTCCACTAGCGTTTCAGCTTCTTTCCGGTGCTTGACCAGTCGTAAGTGGACAATAGTATCTGCCGTCTGAGAGAGAAAGTCTTCATCGTGTGAAATGAAAATTACAGTTTGTTTGTTTTTTTGAATCTGACTTTTTAGCCAATCAACCGTCTCTAGATCCAGGTCATTTGAAGGCTCATCTAAAAATAGAACTTCAAAAGGTTTAGACAATTCATGAATGAGTTGAACTTTTAAGGCTTCGCCACCTGATAGACTACCGATTAGTTGTTCACTAGCAAAACGGTCGCTATCAAAATGCAGTTCCTCAGCCAAACGATAGAGGAGACCGTAGTCTAGATTAGCTGAATCTAAAAAGAAGTAGTCGTGTAGAGATCTTTCTTTCAGGTCCTCAGGTAACTTTTGAGGAATGTAGGCCAGTGATTGAAAATCAGAATGGCTGTCTCCCTTGATAGTGAAATCAGGCAATGCTTCCCCCATTAAAGCTCGGAGTAGGGTTGATTTGCCATTTCCTTCTTCACCAATAATAGCAACCTTTTCCCCGTCTTGGATAGTCATGCTTAAGTCAGATACAAGGTCTCGTAAATCTTTGTTTTGTGTGATGGTCAGATGATTGATTTTTA
>CAJPRB010000074.1:0-8331 GCA_905372925.1 uncultured Streptococcus sp. | reverse complement strand
ATGTTGTCTCTCAAACTATAATAGGCATCTGAAAACGGAAGAGTTAGAACTTGAGCAAGAGTAAAAGGTTGCTATCTACCCCTGAACTGAGGTATACTAGTAGAAACATTAGTTTGTCAAGCGGTTAAGGAGAATGTTAGAAAAGGAAAGGGATGTATGACAGCTAGAAAAATGCAGCTACTCATGTCCAAATATGGTTTTAGTATTACTATCATGTTGGCAGAGTTGTTTATCGTCTTTGGTTTATTTCTCTATCTAGGGCAAATGGCTCCGATTCTCTGGATTATCCTTGTCATTTTAGTAAGCTTAGCGACTATTGTATCAATTGTCAATCGGTCCATGAATCCTGAAAGCAAGGTGACATGGCTGCTAGTAGCCTTTGTGCCAGTATTTGGTCCCTTGCTCTATATCATGTTTGGAGAACGCCGTTTATCTAAAAAAGAAATGAAGCAGCTAAAGCAACTCCAATCAATGGTTGACCGAGAGGACAATAGCAGAGCCCTCCGTTTGGAGTTAAAGGAAGAGGATAAGTCGGCTTACGGAGTCATCAAATCCCTCCTCAGTATGGATACGAACGCAGATGTCTATGATCGAACGGATACACAATTTTTTGCATCTGGTGAAAGCATGTGGTATCAGATGCTAGAGGACCTCAAGAAAGCTGAGAAATTTATCTTTCTCGAATACTATATCATCGAAGAAGGCTTGATGTGGAATAGTGTTTTGGAGATTTTGGAAGAAAAGGCTGCTCAAGGAGTAGAAGTCAAACTCCTCTATGATGATATTGGTTGTATGGCAACCTTGCCTGGAGATTACACCATCCAGCTTCGTGGTCGAGGGATTGAAGCTCACAAATTTAACAAGGTGATTCCACGCTTGACCGTTGCTTATAACAACCGTGATCACCGTAAAATCATGATTATCGATGGGCAGATCGCCTATACAGGTGGTGTCAATCTAGCAGACGAGTATATCAATCATATCGAACGCTTTGGTTACTGGAAGGATAGCGGTATTCGGTTGGATGGTCCAGCAGTAAAGGCTTTTACCAGACTCTTTTTGTCCACCTGGTATATCAACCGTGGGGAAATTAGCGACTTTGACCAATACCATCTTGAAAATCAACCTAGAGACGGGATGGGGCTCTGTATTCCCTATAGTAGTGGACCTAAACCTATTTACCGATCTCAGGTTGGGAAAACGGTCTATCAAAACCTTATCAATCAAGCTACAGACTATGTCTATATCACGACTCCCTATCTGATCACTGACTATGATCTAACTGAAAGTATCAAAAATGCAGCATTGAGAGGGGTAGAAGTGCGAATTGTGACGCCATATATCCCAGATAAGGAGGTTATTCAGTTAGTTACTCGGGGAGCCTATCCAGACTTGCTATCTGCTGGAGTTCGCATTTACGAGTACAGTCCAGGATTTCTTCATAGCAAGCAAATGCTGGTCGATGGAGAAGCAGCAACAGTGGGAACCATCAATTTTGACTATCGTAGCTTGCTCCACCACTATGAGAATGCCGTTTTGCTTTATAGAACACAATCTATTTTAGATATTGAAAGTGACTTCGAAGAGATTTTTAAAGTTTCTCAAGAAATCTATCCTCACACCATCAAAACAAGCTGGTATCAAAGCCTAATCAAGGAAATTGTCCAGTTGTTTGCGCCCATGCTCTAACTATCCACCAAGATCTAGCCCAAGGCTGGATCTTATTTTTTCTTCTTACGAATAGATAAGTAAAGGAGAAAACCATGCTCAATCTAGAAGATGAAGATTTTATTAAAGAGTTTAAAACTAGTAGGTTTCACCGTTTTCGTGAAATTGAACGCTTTGCGATATTGGATAAGAAATTCAGCAAATATCAATCCCAAGCTGACATTCCTGTAAGATTTTGATATACTAAAACAGATAAACTTAGAGGAGAAATTGAATGAACGTATACGAGGGAAAAGACGAACAGCTAGAAGAATTTCGATACCAGTATCGGGAACGGCTGGATCAAGAGTCTGAATTTGGACTGGAGCGAGGCAAGAAGAAACGAACTCCACTTCCGTTTTTTAGTGTGGCAATTTGGAGTCTGGCTGCTACAGCTGTTTCTGTAATGTTGCCTCTGATCTTTGGTTTGGTGAGCCCCCAACAGATGCAAGATCTTTATACTGGTTGGGCGCTACATCAGAGTGGGCAGATTTACACGGATTATTATGGTTCAAATGGACTGCTTTATTACGTACTAATCTATCTCTCTCAAGGGAGTATTCTTTTTGCTTTGGTGGAGTGGTTGGCCTTGTTCGGAGCTGGTGTTTTTCTATTTAAATCCGCAGATACCTTGACAGGTCAGGGAGAGCAGGCTAGACAGCTTTTGTTGGTTTTCTATCTGCTTGTGGGCAGTCTGGGATTTGGTGGTAGCTATGCAGTGGCTGTGGCCTTGCCTTTTCTATTTTATAGTTTTAGCCTAGTGGCTGACTATCTGGATGATCCAAGTAACGATAAAGGTTTCTTGCGAGTTGGGATGAGTTTAGCATTAGCTTTCTTTCTATCACCTATTCCCACAGCTTTGTTTGCAGCCACACTTGCCTTGAGTTTGTTTGGATTTAATATTGCCAAGCGTAAATTTGCTCATGGTTTGTATCAATTTTTCGCATCAGCTCTAGGATTTTCTATCCTTTTTTATCCAATTGGCTATTATACAGTCTTAACAGGAACTTTTGGTGATGCGATTAGCCATACTTTGTATCCAATAGATACGCTTAATCTATTTTCAAATGCCAATCTTATGGAGAATGCTGCTTTCTATGGTTTGCTATCCATCGGTATTGGGATTCTGACATTGATCTTTTCAGGATTGTTTCAATCTAAACCAGCCAAACAATCTGCTGTCTCAATAGGCGCTATTTTAGGTTTACTGGTAACTCTTGCTTTATTAATTCTTTCAAAGGAACCTTTGCATGGCTCACGTTTGGCAGCGATTTTACCCTTTCTGATATTGCTACTGCTGACCAACATCAAAGAAGGGAATCCTGAACGCATCAGTCGTAGTAGACGAAGAGTCCGCTCTTCATCACTC
The DNA here is from genome assembly GCA_905372925.1 of uncultured Streptococcus sp. GTDB lineage: Bacteria > Bacillota > Bacilli > Lactobacillales > Streptococcaceae > Streptococcus. The sequence goes on along the minus strand of CAJPRB010000074.1, from coordinate 5,255 downwards.
TTTGGTCGCTACCTCAAGGGAAATTTCTATCTGCCACTAGTCGCGATTATTTATTTGCTTTCTCTACCCCTTTTGAGTCGCTATATTTCGCATTCAAGTACTTATCAGGAACGTGAGCAGCTTGCTAGCTTGGTCAAACAGCAAACGAGTTCTGAGGATCGTGTCTATGCTTGGGATGATCGTCCAGATTTCTACCGCGCAAGTGAACGCTTGGCACCAAGCTCTCTAGTGACACCAACACTCTATACTGCAAGCGACGAGAATAAAACGAAACTAGTCAATGACTTGAAAGAAAATCAACCGAAGATGATTTTGGTCAATCAAAAGGTTGCCTTGTGGTCGGATGTAGAGAGCTGGCTCAGCGAAAAATATGAGCTTGTTCAGACAGATACTAGTGAATTCAAGCTTTATAAATCTAAATAACAAAATCAATATCTTGTGGAATTTTAAAAATTTTAGGATTTCTAACACAAGATATTGATTTTTATTTTTAGAGTGGTATAATACTGAATATAAACTATTCAACAATATTTTAGAAAAGAGCATGGATATGATTGTATTAGAAGAAAAGCTTGCAACCGTTCCCACCTTGTTCGTTGAAAAACGAGATGGTAGACGTGTGGTGTTTGATGTAGACAAGATTGACAAGGCTCTCCACAAGGCGGCGGAAAAGGTTATGGACGTTACGCCTCTAGTAGAAAAACGCCTAAATGGTCTAGTTGAAAGAATCGTGACTGAAATTCACAGCCGCTTCCCTCAAGGTGTCAAGATTTACGAAATTCAAAATGTCGTAGAACATGAACTCCTTGAAGCCAAAGAATATGCCTTGGCTGAGGAGTATATTACTTATCGGACACAAAGGGATTTTGAGCGCTCAAAAGCGACAGATATCAACTTTAGTATCCATAAACTTCTTAATAAAGATCAAGCAGTTGTCAATGAAAATGCCAATAAAGACAGTGATGTCTTTAATACCCAGCGTGATTTGACAGCGGGGATTGTTGGGAAATCAATCGGACTGCAAATGCTTCCTAAGCACGTAGCCAATGCTCACCAAAAAGGGGATATCCACTATCATGACTTGGACTACAGCCCCTACACTCCGATGACCAACTGCTGTTTGATTGATTTTAAAGGCATGTTGGAAAATGGTTTTAAGATTGGTAATGCGGAGGTAGAAAGTCCCAAGTCTATCCAGACTGCGACAGCTCAAATTTCACAAATCATCGCTAACGTTGCTTCTAGCCAGTACGGGGGCTGTTCAGCTGACCGTATCGATGAAGTCTTGGCTCCTTATGCAGAGAAGAATTATCAAAAACACCTCAAGGATGCGGAAGAGTGGGTCTTGCCTGACAAACGGGAAGATTACGCTTGGAAGAAAACCCAAAAAGACATCTACGATGCCATGCAATCTCTCGAGTATGAAATCAACACTCTCTTCACTTCAAATGGCCAAACACCGTTTACTTCACTAGGTTTCGGTCTAGGAACCAATCGTTTTGAACGGGAAATTCAAAAAGCTATCTTGACCATTCGTATCAAGGGACTTGGTTCAGAACACCGTACAGCTATCTTCCCTAAACTCATCTTTACGCTGAAAAGAGGCCTTAACTTAGAGGAGGGGTCACCTAACTACGATATCAAACAGTTGGCTCTTGAGTGTGCAACCAAGCGGATGTACCCAGATGTCTTATCCTATGATAAGATTATCGAACTGACTGGTTCTTTCAAGGTTCCTATGGGTTGTCGCTCCTTCCTCCAAGGCTGGAAAGATGAAAATGGTGTTGAGGTCAATTCAGGTCGGATGAATCTAGGTGTTGTGACAGTCAATTTGCCCCGTATCGCCCTCGAGTCTGAAGGGGATCTGAACAAGTTCTGGGAAATCTTCAACGAGCGGATGAATATCGCAGAAGATGCTCTGGTTTATCGTGTTGAACGGACCAAGGAAGCAACACCAGCGAATGCCCCTATTCTCTATCAGTACGGAGCCTTCGGTCGCCGTCTTGGAAAAGAAGAAAGTGTTGACCAACTCTTTAAGAATCGCCGTGCGACAGTTTCGCTGGGCTACATTGGTTTGTACGAAGTGGCTACTGTCTTCTTTGGAAACAGCTGGGAAAATAATCCAGAAGCCAAGGAGTTCACGCTGGATATCATTCGCGATATGAAACGTCGTGTGGAAGAGTGGTCTGACCAATATGGTTACCATTTCTCTATCTACTCCACACCGTCTGAAAGTCTGACAGACCGCTTTTGTCGCTTGGATACAGAGAAGTTTGGTTCTATTCCTGACATCACAGATAAGGAATACTACACCAACTCGTTCCACTATGACGTCCGTAAAAATCCAACACCGTTTGAAAAATTAGACTTTGAGAAAGTTTATCCAGAAGCAGGTGCGTCAGGTGGTTTCATTCATTATTGTGAGTATCCGGTTCTTCAACAAAATCCAAAAGCCCTGGAAGCTGTTTGGGACTATGCCTATGACCGAGTTGGCTATCTAGGAACCAATACCCCGATTGATCGTTGCTACAAGTGTGACTTTGAAGGGGATTTTGAACCAACTGAGCGAGGCTTTGCTTGTCCCAACTGTGGCAATAGCGACCCTAAAACAGTAGACGTGGTCAAACGTACGTGTGGTTATCTGGGAAATCCGCAAGCGCGTCCGATGGTCAATGGACGTCACAAGGAAATCGCTGCGCGTGTCAAACACATGAATGGCTCTACTATCAAAACAGCTGGACATGAAGTAACAAATTAGAAGGAAACGCAATGGGGAAATACCAATTAGACGATAAGGGACGCGCACAAGTGACCCGTTATCACGAGAAACACTCGAAAGGTGGAATAGGTAAAAAAGAACGCTTGCTCAACCTCAGAGAACAGTTTTTAAACAAGAACAAGAAAAAATAAAAGTGAGAGTTGCCTCTCGCTTTTCTCTTAATTGGAGGTAAAAATGATACTACGCAGACCAACATTGGCAGATAAAGAAACAGTTTTAGAGATGATGGCAGAGTTTGAACAGACCCAATCAGCCCACGATGGTGGGTTTTGGAACGCCAACAATTTTGTTTACGAAGAGTGGCTAGAAGAAAATCTTCAAGCGGAAGCGGGACTCAATATTCCTGAAAACTGGGTTCCTGCTATCCAGCTGGTTAGTTTTGACGTAGCAGGCCAGGCTCTTGGCTTTCTCAACCTTCGTCTCCGATTAAATGACTACTTACTAGAAAATGGGGGCTATATTGGCTACTCCATTCGTCCATCTGAAAGAGGCAAAGGTTATGCCAAAGAAGCCCTCAGACAAGGTCTGCAAATTGCCAAGGAAAAGAACATCAAAAAAGCACTTGTGACCTGTAGTGTGGAAAACCCTGCTAGCAGAGCGGTGATTGTATCAAATGGCGGGGTGTTTGAAGATGTTCGCAATGGCATAGAACGTTACTGGATAGATTTGGAGTAGAAGTATGACATGGAATACACCAAAACCAGGTGAATGGAAAAGTGAGGAACTTAGTAAAGGGCGGATCATTGATTATAAGGCCTTTAACTTTGTCGATGGAGAAGGTGTGCGCAACTCTCTCTATGTATCAGGTTGCATGTTTCACTGCGAGGGCTGCTATAATGTTGCAACTTGGTCTTTCAACGCAGGCATTCCCTATACGGCAGAATTAGAAGAACAAATCATGGAAGATCTTGCCCAACCCTATGTTCAAGGTTTGACTTTGCTAGGAGGAGAACCGTTTCTCAATACAGGTATCCTCTTACCTCTCGTTAAGCGCATTCGAAAGGAATTACCAGACAAAGACATCTGGTCCTGGACGGGCTACACTTGGGAAGAAATGATGCTGGAAACTCCAGATAAACTGGAACTCTTGTCGCTGATTGACATCCTTGTCGATGGACGGTATGATAAAAGCAAGCGCAATCTCATGCTCCAGTTCCGAGGTTCCTCTAATCAACGAATTATCGATGTGCAAAAATCCCTCAAAAGTGGGCAAGTGGTGATTTGGGACAAGCTTAATGACGGAAAAGAAAGCTATGAACAGGTGAAGAGAGAATGAAGAAAAGAGACCTGATAGAACAACTGGTTTCAGAGATCGAAACGGGAAGAATTAGGACGCTGGGGATCTACGGTCATGGGGCTTCAGGCAAGTCAACCTTCGCACAGGAATTATATCAAACCCTAGATTCTACTACAGTAAATTTACTAGAAACAGATCCCTATATAACCTCAGAACGTCACCTGGTAGTACCAAAGCAAGCGCCAGATCAAAAGGTGACAGCTTGTCTCCCAGTGGCGCATGAATTGGCAAGTTTGCAGAGAGATATTCTCGCATTGCAGGCAGGTATGGATGTCTTAACAATCGATGAACCGTGGAAGGCTAGTGAAATCTTATCTGGAGCCAAGCCAATTCTGATTGTTGAAGGGATGTCTGTGGGCTTTCTACCCAAGGAACTCTTTGACAAAACTGTCTGTTTCTACACGGATGAAGAAACAGAGTTAAAGAGGCGCCTATCTCGAGATACAACTATGAGAAATCGAGATGCTTCCTTTGTGTTAGCTAGCCATCAGATGAGACGGGAGCAGTATCTGCGATACTATAGAGAAAACGAGTCTAAAGCGGACATTTTAGTAGATCAATCAGAAGATACATTCAAGGTAAAAATGACACACATTATATAGAAGAAAAGACGGTTTTTATAGATATAAATCCGTAATCTTGGAAAGATGAAAAGAGAAAACAGTTTCATCCTAAAAAAACGAAAAAAAGCTCACAAATCCCTTGCAATCACAGGGGCTTTGTGTTATTCTATTATGGTGCTGTAAATTACAGCCTTAGCTTTGATGCAAGAGGTTGCGACACGCTCGGTTGCATTGCCACGCAACGCGCGTCGGTTTTCTTGTGGAGCTAGCCTATTATCTTAAATAGACGAAAAGGAGAAAAAGATGGCAAACAAAAAAATCCGTATCCGTTTGAAAGCTTACGAACACCGTACGCTTGACACAGCGGCTGCAAAAATCGTAGAATCAGCTACTCGTACAGGTGCACAAGTTGCGGGTCCAATCCCACTTCCAACTGAGCGTAGCCTCTACACAATCATTCGTGCGACTCACAAATACAAAGACTCTCGCGAACAATTCGAAATGCGTACACACAAACGTTTGATCGATATCGTTAACCCAACTCAAAAAACAGTTGATGCGTTGATGAAATTGGATCTTCCAAGTGGTGTAAACGTAGAAATCAAACTTTAATCTA
>CAJPRB010000073.1:0-8386 GCA_905372925.1 uncultured Streptococcus sp. | reverse complement strand
GTGTTCTTTGATAAAAGTGTTTAATTCCTCTCCAAAGTGAATATTAGAAAAATCAATTTTATCAATTAACCTCTTGATAAATTCTAAATCCAAATTAATTTCATTATCCAATTGAACAAGCAATTTTTGAATTAGTTTAGTACTTAATAGATCTTCAGAGGCACTTTCTAAAAACTCTTTCTCTCCAATAAATAGTCTTCTGGACTTCATTAGCCTATAGATAAATTCAACATTATCATACTCTTCTAGTTGATAGTTTATAGAATAATAATTATACCTTAAAAATTCTGATGCATTCAATATGGATGTTAGTTTGTTAACACATTCAGTATTTAGGCTAACTTCTATATCACTATCTTCCTCTAAATATAAATCACGGTTTTGCCGTTCAAAAGTACTTACTAGCCAGTAACCCAAAAGAGTTCTATCTTTATTAAAGCTAGATTTAACGATATATTCAGCTCTCGCTATAATTTTTCTCAGTCCATTTAGCTTATTATTTGTAAAGCTAGAAATTTTATTATCTTTCGCATAATTATAGACAAAGAATACATCATCCATAAAATAATTTTGATTGCCTTCGTAAATTATTTTGTAAATCACTTTCCAGTCATCATCACTTAAATTCTCAATATTCTTAACAATAAACTTCCAAAATGCAGGGATAAAACTTTTTTTTATTACTGTTAGAGCATCACCCCTAAGCAGAGCATTTAACATTAGCTGATCTAGTTGATTATTATCATTTTCAATAACCTTATCTAAAATAGATGATAGATACTTAAAATCATTAGAAATACTATCTAAATTTTTATTATACTCTTCTTGAAGTAACGAAGGATTCAAAAGATTATTCCAATTATTATATAAATCATGAGTACCCATTTTTTTATTAATATCAGCAACTAATTTTTTTACAAAAGCTGGTAAATCCTCAAATTTATCGCCGTACCATATAATCTGAGTATGATTTTCTGAACTAAAAAATTCCTCAACAACATCTCTATAATGTTCATCAGCTCTTTGATTACCTGTGTTCTCTGACTTCATCAAGGCATAATTCTTACTATCTTCACAAAGTAAAGATAAAATTTCATCTTCTTCAAGACCTGCTCCGATAAATAAAACTGTAGGTTTTGTCTCTTTAAACCAAGTTACTAGATTTTCAAAATTTTCCCTATTTTTTAAATAGGTTTTTGAATAATCTGCTGATGAACTGACAAAATACTTTACATCACAATCCGGTGTCCCGTGGATATGTAGAACGTCACCAAATTGTAACTTTCCATCTTTGTTCGTGACAAATTCATTAAGATCATTTATAGTAACTACCGAATTCTTTAAACGTTTAATATGATTTTCGATTTCATAGTCGTAGTTAGAAGTAATAAATATTGCATTTAAACTCGCTAATGATTCTACTGTTTGGTTAACTACTGAATATGGTAGCAGATTTTTGAAATATCCTTTTTCAAAATCTAGTCTTCGCTTTTCAAAATCATCACCAAAAATTTTTTTTAATTCATAGTTTACTAAATCCACTTTACGTTTATTACTAATACTAGATTTGCTAATTAAATCAAAAACTACGTGATGTTCTCTTCCAAGCCTTTTTTCACCACTTACCGATAAAACTTGTCCTTGCCAATACTTAATAAGATGTTCAATATAATTGTTCCAATTAGGATAACCTTGAGCAATTGAAACTCCTGCGCCAATAAAAATTACTAAATTAAACTTTTTTATAGCCTCGGTTACATCATCTATCAAATTTTCATAATTAATATCATCTTCCATAACTTATTTCCTACTCCTCCTTCAACCCTTCAAACTTCGCTTTCATAGTTGGATTTTTTCGGGTCAATTTTTTGACAGAGACATCTTCCAGCTTGTTATTTGCAAGACGAAGTTGGTTTTCGGATGTGGTTAGGAACTTTTTGACCTCTTCCATGCGTTTGATGGCCTTGTCAATTTCATCGATTGCTTTACCAAAGTTAGTCGAAGCTGAGTTGTAGTTCTTAGCAAAGGCTAGTTTAAAGGCATCCAAATCTTCCTCAAAATGTGTAATATCGATATTCTGCTCCCGAACCAAGGCCAACTCTTGCTTATATTTCAAAGAATTAAGCGCAGCATTTCGCAAAAGACCAATCAACTGGATAAAGAACTGGGGACGGACGACGTACATTTTCTCATACTCGTGGCTGACGTCAACAATTCCTGTATTAAAGTAGTCGTTATCTGCTTCTAACATAGTCACCAACACGGCATACTCACAGTTCTTTTCCCGACGGTCCTTGTCTAATTCCTTGTAAAAATCGGCATTCTTGTGCTTCTTCTCTGTTCCGTCCGCTTCATTTTTCATCTCAAACATGATGGAAATGAACTCTAGACCATTTTCATCAAAATCACGGAAGATAAAGTCACCCTTAGAACCACGCGCAGAAACCTTGTTATCCTTTTCAAAGTAAGCATTTGGAAAAGCAAAACTGCGGACCTTGTTAAACTCACTCTCTGCATATTGTTCCAAACTTTCCCCGATAGCTTTTGTAGATTGTTGAGCCTTGAAATTCTTGTAAAATTCGACTTGCTCACTGGCTGCCTTGAGTTGGGCTTCGTAATTTTGTTTGACTGAGGCCAGAGACAACTCATTTTCCTTTTCTTGCAAGAGGAGCTGATTTTTGACCTGATCTCGTTCTTTTTCAAGGCCAGAAAGGGTCTTTTGCAGTTGATTTTCATGCTCCAAACGCAAGGTAGCCAGTTGGTTTTCCAAGGCTTGTACTTCCTTGTCCTTGGCCAACAAGGCCTCATGGCTTGTCTGTTCAACTTCTTTCTTAGCTAACTCTTTCTCTGTATCAAAGTTTTGGATTTGACTCTGCAGTTGCGCAATTTCTTGGTCTTTTTGAGCCAGTTTAGTCTGTTGCTCATTCATAGCCTTCTGCTCAGCCAAGGCCAGCTCCTGCTTCATCCGATCGTGCAATTCCTTATCAAACTCAACAGTTCTCACTTGGGATAAAAGTTCGGCATACTGACTTTCATTTACTGTAAAGACTTCCCCACAGTTGGGACATTTGATTTCGTTCATAACTTTCCTCTTTCTAGACTTCTGTAACCATTATATCATGCCTGAGGGAAAATCAAAAACAGTGAGTCAAAACCCACTGTTTATATCTTTTACTTTAAATTTTTTCCAAGGCCAAGCGCAAATCTTCAATCAAATCCTCTACATTTTCAAGACCGATCGACAAGCGAATTTGGTTTGGTGTTACACCTGCTGCTTCTAGATCTTTTTCTGACAACTGACCGTGAGTAGTTGTGGCTGGATGGACAACAAGCGATTTGGCATCTGCTACGTTTGCAAGGTCAGAGAAGATTTCCAAATTATCAATGACCTTGCGTGCTTCTGCCTCTCCACCTTTGACATGGAAGGTAAAGATTGAACCCACACCTTTTGGCAAATATTTCTCAGCCAAGGCATGGTAAGAACTATCTGCAAGTTTTGGATAGTTAACTTTTTCAACCTTAGGATGGTTGACAAGGAATTCAACAATTTTCTCTGCATTTTGCACATGGCGTTCTACACGAAGAGAGAGAGTTTCAAGTCCTTGTAGCAAGAGAAAGGCATTAAATGGCGACAAGGCAGCACCTGTATCACGAAGCAATTGAACACGAACAGCAATAATAAAGGCTGCTGCCCCAACATCACGAGTATAGCTCAAGTTATGATAACTTGGGTCTTCCTCAACAAATTGAGGGAATTTCCCTGAAGCTGCCCAGTCAAAACGACCGCTATCGACAATCACTCCTCCAATAGTCGTACCATGACCACCGATAAACTTAGTTGCTGAGTGAATGGCAATATCTACACCGTGAGAGAAGACGTTAATCAAATATGGTGTGGCAAAAGTATTGTCCGAAACGAGAGGAATCTGGTGTTTATGCGCAATCTCAGCCAATTTTTCCAAGTCAGGAATGTTAATCAAGGGGTTCCCCAAGGTTTCAATCAAGACAAGCTTGGTATTGTCATTGATAGCTGCTTCCACTTCTTCCAAATTATCCACATCGACAAAGGTTGTTGTGATCCCATAACGAGGGAGTGTTTCTTTCAAGAGGTTGAAGGTCCCACCGTAAATAGTTGACGCAGCCACCACATGGTCACCTGCGTGAGCAAGCGCCAAAATCGTATAAGTCACTGCTGCCATACCTGATGCTGTCGCTAGTGCTCCAACACCACCTTCAAGAGCAGCGATTCTTTCCTCAAAGGCTGCTGTTGTAGGGTTGGTAATACGAGTATAGATATTCCCCGGTTTTCTCAAAGCAAACAGATCCGCACCTTCCTGCGTGTCATCAAAAACGAAGGATGTTGTTTGATAAATCGGTACTGCACGAGATTTGGTCGCTGGATCAACTACTTGCCCAGCATGTAATTGTAGGGTTTCAAATTTAAATTCACGAGTCATTTTACGACCTCCAAATAGCTTAATTAAAGATATTGTATCATCTTGGTCTAGCCTTTTCCAATACCGTTTTTCTATATTTTGATATAAGGAACAACTATGGCTGATTTTAAACATCAAAAAAAGCACGATTAACTCGTGCCCGATTTTTAATCTACATAAGTATCTTCGTTTTTGTTGAGGAAAGCGTATGGTAATCCCATCAAGAGACCTCCTCCGATAAAGTTCCCGACAAAGGTTACACCCCAGTGACGAAGAATATTAGGTATGTCAAAGTTAGCAATAGAATCTGCTGCAACACTGAACTTAACAATCGCAAAAGAAGCAAAGTTCGCAGCAATGTGTTCGTTTGTTAAGAATACAAACATGTAAATAGCTGACAAAACAAGCCATAGCTTAGCCGCACTATCCTTGACCAAAACAAAGGAAAGAATAGCAATGTTTACAAAGACGTTTGCTAGAATCCCTTCAAGCAAGACTAACTCATTGGAACGGCCTAACTTCATCTCTACAACCCCTGAAATGAAGCTATCATGTGTTAGATTTGCATAAGCTGCTGAGTGGGCAAAGCCCCAACCTGCTATCAAAGCTCCGATGAGATTGAACAAGGTACAGTATAGTAAAATCTCAGCTGTTTTTCTCCATGAGATTTTTTTCAAGAAACTACCAGCTGTCAAAAACATCATATTTGAAGTTACCAACTCAGCATTTAAGAAAACAATGTAAGCCAATCCCCAAGCAAAAACGAATGGGAAGAGGAAACGTCCACTACCTGGTGCTATTTTATTAATCAAGTCAGCGCCAACTGCGCCCGCAGCTGTACTAAATGTTAAAAAGGCACCTGCAAACATGGAACGGATTGCGTACTTAAATTTGCTTTGACTATAAAGACTTTCTTTCTTCTTACAAGCAAATTCAATCTTTGAAATAAATTCTGAAGAGACCATAAAAAACTCCTAAACTTTTATTTGTGAATATTATAACATAAAACACGCATTTTGAAAAGCCTTTCTTGTATACGTTTTCTACAAAGAAAATCAAGGCATTGGGGGAATTCCATAAATCTCTCCTTTACCCATTAACAGAAAAACATTTCAATGTTTCAAATTGATCATCCAAAAATTCAAACTCAAATAGGTGCCAGTCATCGAAGGTTTGCTCACAATAACTAACTGTTCCTTGATTGTAGTCAATGATAGGTTTCCCCAGCTTGTTCTTCACATCTTCCTCGCTGACTTCTCCATACATTTCCTTAAGATCAGCTAGCATGAAGCTGATAATTCTATTGAGATTTTCCTGATAATTTTTTGATAACAGTTCAACTTTATCTATAAAGTCACAATCAGGCTCTTCGTCCCAAACAAAGGTCACTCCCTCATGCTCATAAGTGTATTGCTGTAAACTCTTATCGAAATTCATTGTTCACTCTCCAAATCATTATTATTTACTAAAATTTTAGTAACATTAATCAAAATGTTCAAATGATTTCATAAAAATATCTTCCACATACGCGTACGACAAAATAACAACACTTGCAATGATTAGAAGATATCATCATAATGTTCACTCGCTTGTTGCACAAACTCGAAAATATTCAATGATATGGGTTTCATTTCCAGTGAACCTAATGCCCCCAAATCATTCATATAAATAGTGTCGTCAGAATCTTTCTTTATAAAAAAAGCGACATCCCCATCTTGCCCAATCAGGAAAAAATCAGGTTCCCACTCTTCTATTTGGTAGGTGGAGTTTCTTTCTAGCAAATCTAACCTCGAATATAAAGTGATGCCTGTATTCTCTATTATCAACTCTCCTGCTTTGTCGATTTTACTCAAGAATTCTGCGTATAGGTTCGGAAGTACTAAATCAATCTGATTATTCATTCTCAACTCATCATCTATTTTTCCTACTGCGAAAGTCCTATATCTCATCTTCACTTAGTTCTCTAAAATGTGAAATATGATATCCAAAATAAGACTTCCCCGATTTTCCTATGAAGATTCCGTGTCCAGCCATATTGGGAATTTCTCCCAAGTATATCATAGGAAGGTCCTTGTCAAACGGAAAACTACTTGTTATGTCTTCTTTGAGCGTAACTAAAGACTTTTCTCTTAACTGACTCATTATCTATCCTCTCTTATACTAGACATCCTTCGGTTGCTTACGATAAATCTTTCAACCTACTGATCAGCTTCCTCTCACATTGAAAAGATACCATTAAAGTTGAATGATCATCTTGCAAGCATCATACATTATCAAATTTTATAGTTTTCGATTTCTTCTCTACTCATGCCTACAAGTTCTGTCGTCCACAAGCCTACAATGTCCGACAAGACTGAATCGCAGGTATACTCTTCTTCACCGTCTATATACTTACAGGAAAAGACAGGCTCCCTTGTCGCCGCTTGATAAAATGCCATGGCTACTTTTTCTAGTTTTTCAGGATTGAAATCAAGTGATAGTTTTTGAGCCATATTTCCTCGTACTTGATCCCAATTTTCCTGCTTAACCTGATAGCTTTCTCGTATTTTAGACACATAGCCCCTACAAAATGCTTTCAATAAGTCTGTGTTCTGATAAAGATGCCGACAACTAAAATCCGAAATACAACCTGCATGAAGTAGGAATGTCAGTAAGTCATCCAGACTTTCTGCTACTCTCCCCACTTGGCCCTCACTTCCGATAAAGCCTATGCTGTTATCTTCGAGAAAAACATATTCTCCCCCACTACCGTCTTGAGCAAATGCCTTACAGGCAAGAGAGTATTCCTCATTGTTCCCTGAAAACTGGGCTTCACTTATCTTGTCATAAAAATAAATATCACATTCAGTCATCAGTAAGGTCCTTAACTGTTCATTTTCTCTGACTTCTTGTAGCTTATCCATGATCATTCCTTTCTTAAGCTAAACACTTATCCATCTATTACAATTCTAATATGGTAGTTTTTAGTTTCATTCTTTAGATTTTTCACAAGGAGATCATTCTGTTTTGATTGTCCGAAGAAAAAACTGACAGCTTTTCCATCTTTTCTTTCGATACACAAATGATACCTTGCCCCATTCAATTTGACACTTCGAATATATTTGACTTCAATCATTTTGATGTTATTCAGCGGAATGATTCTCTTCACAAATACAAAAGCATTGTGAATATAAAGTCTCCCATTGGCAATGTGAAACGGAGCAAAAAAATCACCACCACTACGACGGACAATTATAAAACGTCGCCAAAAGATTAGTAAAAGAATAGAGGCTAATAAGTAAAAGGAAAAACTAAAGACAGGACTTTCCCACATCGTTTTCATTCCAAACAAAAAATATTCGAACATGCATTATTCTCCTTTGACCGACGGTTCTATTTGACAAAAACCAGTGAAAAATACAATTCACTGGTTTTTGAGGTTAATAACGTTGTTTATATGGCTGATTAAAGGCGCTTAGGATATCATCAGATGTTTCAGAATAAGCTTTAACTTCTTTAAAATCACCTTTAACAATAATCCGCTCTGTCGCATCAGAGTCGACACAGGTCACCAATGTGATTTCTTTGATACCATCACGGTCTTCAATTTCGTCTACGCGATCAGGCGTTACGTGCTTCACCTCACGAATCTCATAGGTGTATACTTTATCTTTATCAGTCAGATAGATTTTCATCCCCGCTTTGGCATTGACCAAAGGTGAGAAGAGCATCTGACTCGCATTTTCAGCAGTAAAGATATGGTGACTAGCTAGAGAATAGTTGCCCTCCCCCATTTTCTGATTTGCTTTCATGGTTCCTGCTCCGTAGAGCAAGTTTACATTATCCAAACCTTTAAAAATAGGCAGATTAATCTCTACTTCAGGAATGGCAATCCCTCCGATAACTGGAAGTTGCTGAGCATCCCACTGGGCAGCTAACACCGCTTCCGATGAAATGGATTTGACAGAATC
>CAJPRB010000072.1:0-8410 GCA_905372925.1 uncultured Streptococcus sp. | reverse complement strand
GTATTTATCGCTCTCTTTTCTACGATTGGAATTTTAGTCCTTCTTGGTGGTCTTGGCGTTTTACGGAAACCGAAAAATCAACGGATTTACGCCAAGGAAGGGGTCTTAATCGTTGCCCTCTGTTGGATTCTCTGGTCTTTCTTTGGTGGCCTCCCCTTTGTCTTTTCAGGACAAATCCCAAGCGTCATCGATGCCTTCTTTGAAATCAGTTCTGGATTTACGACTACAGGAGCAACTATTCTGAACGATGTTTCCGTTCTCACTCGTTCCCTCCTCTTCTGGAGAAGTTTCACCCACTTAATTGGAGGGATGGGAGTGCTCGTCTTTGCACTTGCCATTATGGACAATGCCAAAAATAGTCACTTAGAAGTAATGAAGGCAGAGGTCCCTGGTCCTGTCTTTGGCAAGGTCGTATCCAAACTAAAAAACACTGCCCAGATCCTCTATCTGCTTTATCTAGCTCTCTTCTCCCTTTTTGTGGTCATCTACTATCTAGCAGGTATGCCCTTGTTTGATAGCTTTGTCATCGCTATGGGAACAGCCGGAACTGGGGGCTTTACCGTCTATAACGACGGAATTGCCCACTACGGTAGCTCACTCATCACCTATCTAGTTAGTATCGGAGTGTTGGTTTTTGGGGTTAACTTCAATCTCTACTACTACCTCATGCTCCGTCGGATTAAGGCTTTCTTTGGAGATGAAGAACTGCGAGCTTATGTGATCATTGTCCTAGTGTCTACCGGTTTGATCACCCTCAACACCCTCCACCTTTACCAAGGTGTCTCTAAGAGTTTTGAGATGGCTCTCTTCCAAGTATCCAATATCATTACGACAACGGGATTTGGTTACGGAGATATTACCAACTGGCCCCTTTTCTCCCAGTTTATCCTCCTCTTCCTCATGGCAATCGGTGGCTCAGCTGGGTCAACAGCAGGTGGTCTCAAAATTATTCGTGGACTGATCCTCACAAAAATTGCTAAAAATCAAATTTTGTCCATCTTATCCCCTCACCGTGTCTTGACTCTGCATGTCAATAAAACGGTGATTGATAAGGATACTCAACACAAGATTCTCAAGTATTTTGTGATCTATGCTATGATTTTATTGTCACTCATCTTTATCATCAGCCTAGACAGCAATGATTTTCTAGTCGTGACCAGTGCGGTCTTCAGCTGTTTTAACAATATCGGACCAATTCTAGGTACAACATCGAGCTTTGCCATCTTCAGCCCCATCTCTAAAATCCTGCTCTCTTTTGCAATGATAGCGGGTCGCTTAGAGATCTACCCAATTTTGCTACTCTTTATGAAACGTACCTGGTCTAAACGTTAATTACAATACAATCCCCCTTTTACAAGCAAGTAAAAGGGGATTTTTTCTATTAAAAATGAGAAGACCTTTTGGTCCTCTCCGAATCTAATTATTTTTTAAGAGCTTCCTTGTAACGAGCAAGTTCTGCTTGATTTGCCCAAACATAGTGACCTGGACGAATTTCCACCATAGATGGCTTGTCTGTCTCATAGTCATGTTGGTCAGGATCGTAAACTTTCAAGACCTTCTTGCGTTCCAAGATTGGATCTGGAATCGGTACCGCAGATAGAAGCGCCTGAGTATATGGGTGGACAGGATTGTTAAACAACTCCTCTGTCTCCGCCACTTCGACGATAACTCCCTTATAGATAACTGCGATACGATCTGAGATAAAGCGAACAACTGACAAGTCATGCGCGATAAAGAGATAAGTCAAGCCCAACTCTTTTTGGAACTTCTTGAGCAAGTTCAAAACTTGCGCACGAACAGATACGTCTAAGGCAGAGATTGGCTCATCCGCAATAACGAAATCAGGTTCCATCACAAGGGCACGGGCAATCCCGATACGCTGACGTTGCCCACCAGAAAACTCGTGTGGGTAACGGGTCAAGTGTTCTTTCAAAAGTCCAACTTCATGAATCATCTTTTGAACTTTTTCTTTTCGGTCTTCTTCATCTTTAAACAAGTGATAGTTGTAAAGACCTTCAGAGATGATATAGTCAACCGTCGCACGCTCATTCAAGCTGGCTGCAGGGTCCTGGAAAATCATCTGGATACGACGGATCAAGTCTGAGGATTCCTTATGAGATTTTTTTCCATTGATCTTATGACCATCAAAGATGATTTCACCTTTACTAGTATTATTTAGACCAATAATGGCACGACCAATCGTTGTTTTCCCACTACCAGACTCACCTACAAGAGAGAAGGTTTCTCCCTTGTTGATAAAGAAGTTGGCGTTTTTAACCGCAACAAACTTCTTACTTCCTTCACCGAAGGAAATTTCTAAATCTTTAATTTCTACTAATTTTTCAGACATTTCCTTCCTCCTAGTCTTCTAGATGAGCAAAGCCCATTTTATCACGAATTTTGTCATGCAAATCTGCAATGACCCCAGGTTTTTCAACTTTAGGAGCATTCTCATGAAGCAACCAAGTCTTAGCCCAATGGGTATCACTAACTGAAAACTGAGGTGCTTTCTGTTCAAAGTCAATTTGCATCGCATAATCTGAACGAAGGGCAAAGGCATCACCTTTCAACTCAGTATAAAGAGACGGTGGTGTTCCTGGGATAGAGTACAATTCCCCTTTATCATCAGCAAGCTGAGGCAAGCTAGACAAGAGACTCCAAGTATATGGATGACGTGGGTCGTAGAAAACTTCCTCAACAGTTCCGTATTCTACAATTTCCCCAGCATACATAACCGCTACCTTATCCGCAATACTTGCTACCACACCAAGGTCATGGGTGATAAAGATAATGGTAAAGTGGTACTCATTTTGTAAAGTTTTAAGCAAATCAATGATTTGGGCTTGAATGGTTACATCAAGGGCCGTTGTCGGTTCGTCACAGATTAAGATATCTGGACGACATGCAAGGGCAATCGCGATAACGATACGTTGACGCATCCCTCCAGAATACTGGAAAGGATACTCGTCAAAACGTTTTTCAGCGTCTGGAATTCCGACCTTGTTCATATAGTCGATTGCCATCTCTTTGGCTTCCTTGGCTGTTTTTCCTTGGTGTTTAACGATAACTTCAGTGATTTGGCTACCGATTGTGTTGATTGGGTCCAAGCTTGTCATAGGGTCTTGGAAGATGGTCGCAATTTTAGCACCACGAATCTTCTCCCATTCCTTGTTAGAAGTAAGAGCGGTCAAGTCTTGTCCACGATAGTCGATGCTTCCTTGAGCAATACGTCCATTGTCTTCTAACATCCCTGTAAAGGTTTTTGTTAAAACAGATTTACCAGAACCGGACTCACCTACCAAGGCAAGAACTTCTCCTTCAATCAGGTCCAGAGAAACTCCTCGGATAGCCGTCAGAACTTTGTCACGAACGTCAAATTCCACGACAATATCACGAGCAGTCAAAATTACATTACTTTCTTTTGTCATGTCTACTCCTATCTATGTGTACGTGGATCACTAGCATCCGCTAGGTTTTGACCAACAACGAAAAGAGATAGGGATACCAAGATCAAGGTTGTCAACGGAATCCAAAATAAGTAAGCGTTGGTCGTAACGTTTTGTGAGTAATCTGAGATCAAGCGTCCCAGACTTGGCACTGTTACAGGCAATCCCAATCCAAAGAAGGAAAGGAAGGCTTCATAAGAGATGAAGCTTGGCAACATCAAGGTCATCGTAGAAACAATAACGGATACCAATTGTGGCATGATATTTTTAACGATGATTTTAAAGGTTGGTGTTCCAAGTGTTTGGGAAGCAAGGTTGTATTCCAAGTCACGGTAACGCATGATTTGGATACGAATCATATAAGCAATCCCAATCCAAGTTGTCACACTCATGGCAAAAATCAAATTCCAGAAACCAGCACCGATTGAGTAAGTCAAGACAATGACAATCAAGAGAGATGGAATGTTTGAAATAATGTTATAAACTTCCATCATGACACGGTCAACAGATTTTGAAATTCCCCAGATTCCACCAACAATAACCCCAATTACAAGGTTGATAAAAGTGGCAATTACAGAGATGAGGATAGAGTTACGCGCACCAAACCAAACCCCGTCAAACAAGGATTTACCATTACTATCTGTACCAAACCAATGTTCAGCATTGGGTTTGATAAAACGAGCAGAAAAGTCATTGACCTTACTTACATCGTTGAAGTCAAAGTTTGAGAACATAGGATAAATAAAGCTCATCAAGATAATGGCAACCAAAATCCCCAACATAATGACTGTTGATTTTTTCTTTAGAAATTGTCTAAATACAGAACCCCAGTATGAATAGGCAGGGGCATCAATTGTTTCAGAGGCAAAATCGTCACGTTTTACGAACTGAAATTTTTCTTTTCCGATTGTTGACATTATTTGCCTCCTTTCTCTGTCAATTTAATACGTGGATCAAGCATGGTCATCCAGATATCTCCTACAAAGAGTGAGAAGATAGAAATACATGTGAAGATGAAGACAAGACCAACTACCATTGAGTTGTTGGATGCCTTAACAGAGTCAATCAACATTTTACCCATACCTGGGAAGGCGAAGACTGTTTCTGTCAATGTTGCACCACCAATAACTCCGATTACAGCACCAGGAATACCTGAAACCAAAGGAACCATGGCATTTTTAAAGATGTGTTTATTTGAAATTTCTTTTTCAGACAAACCTTTGGCACGCGCAAAACGAACGAAGTCCTGAGATTGCAAGTCGATCATGTAACGACGAATCCAGATAGCTGTACTTGGCGCACCCAACAAACCTAGAATGACTGCTGGCAAGACATAAGAACGCCAATCTCCAGCTCCCAAGATAGGGAATGAATCAGGCAGACCAATAGATGAGCCAATCAAACGCACGATGTAAACCAAGGCAATTGTTGGAAGGGCAAGCAAGAAGGTTAGAGCACCTGTCGAGAAGCTGTCAATCCAAGTATTTTTGTGGCGAGCCATAGCAGATCCAAGTGGAATGGCAATAGCATACGAAATAATCAAACCGATCAAACCAGCAACCGCTGAGCTTGCAATCATTGATGGATATTGGTAATTGCTTTCTGTAGCTGTATATGGATCGTCTTTACCATAGTTGGCTACTTCACGCGCATCTGCTTGACTTGGTGATTTGTAGGTACGAGAGTAGATATCAACAGATGAAGTCTTTTTACCTGTAGGGAATTGAACTTCTGATGTCTTAGTTTGTCCCTGACCTTGTGTGATAACCTGAAGCACTGGTGTGTTTGCATAAGTTGGGTAAGAGTCACCCAAGTTAATGTTCACAAAGTTCTGGTGTACAAATGGGAATTGATTGTTGAAATACAAAAGATACTTATGTTTTGTACCTGAACCAACCAATGACCAACCGATAGCAGGGTCATTTTCAAAACGAAGATAGCGTTGCAAGTTTGGATTTTCAGGGTCTTGAATCTTGTTTGTATGATCAATATCAATCAAGTTGGCATAGAATTTGAAAACACGTTCAAAAATTGGAATTTCACGCGTAGCATAGAATTGACCACTTTCTGAGAACACACCTAGCGTCCAACCATTTCCTAGTTGGTTGATGTATTTTTCGTAGATTGCCTTATTGGTATCATTGGCATCCACTGTTACAGATGAGTCCATTGTGCTCGCTCTTTCTTGCAACTCCTTGGTATCGTAGTACTCGATATAGCCCATCCGTTCATAAACGGTATTTTCATAATTATCCCGCTTGTCCGGCGTCGTTGCAATCTTGTTATAGTTGGTATCCTGCTTGAAAATCAGTTTTCGAGGAACCATCGTATAGATAATTGTGTAGGTCAAGGTTGTCACCAAGAAAATAGACAACAATGAACGCAATACACGCATAAAAATATATTTCTTCATATCGTTTCCTTTTAAAATCCCAAAAGAACCTTCTCCTCATGGAGAGAAAGTTCTCTTGAGAGTTATTTATTTAACGTGATTAGCCAATTCTTTTTGAACTTTTTCGTTTGATTCTTTTTTCTCTTTGAGCCATTTTTCACGAGCTTGTTCATAGTCAGCTTTGGTTACAACCTTGTCTTGTAACTGGATATACTTGAAGTATACATCTGAACCCTTATCTCCAGATTGGCTGTATGATGCAGAGAATGGTACAACACGAGAAATGATTGGTGCAGCACCACTTGATGACATAGCTGGCAAGAAGAGTGAGCTGTCTGTCAACCAAGCTTGAGCAGCCGCGTATTTTTCATAACGAACATTCAAGTCGCTTGTTTCTTTAGCAGCTTCATCAACTAGCTTATCGTATTCTTTCAAACCAACTTGAGCTGCTGCAGCATTATCTGCACCTTCGTAACCCATGTATGTTTTTGTTTGTTCAGCATTCGTTGTCTTCAAGATATCAAGGTAAGTTGATGGATCTTCATAGTCTGGATTCCATCCAACGGCACCTGAAAGATCCCAGTCCTCTGCTGCTGCATTTGGTGCATGGTATGTGATATTCATTGCCTCATCTTTAGAAATTTGATGAATATCAATGACTACGTTTTCTTCTCCAAGCACTTTTTCAACTGTCTGTTTGAAGGATTGGATACGAGCAACATACCCTTTGTTTGTTTGATCTACTGGAATATCCAAATGGATTGGGAATTTCACACCTTCTGCTTCCAATGCAGTCTTAGCTTTTGCTAGTTCTGCTTTGGCTTTATCGGCGTTGAAGAGTCCATCTTGACCATCAGCTAAGTTTACGTTTTTCCATTCATCACCATAAGCTGCCATCTTTTCAGTCACCAAGTCACCAAAGGTTTTTTCACCTGCTGAGACAAAGTCTGGTTTGACAAAGAGATTACGAACGGCAAGAGGAGCTGCTTCAGTACCATTGATCTGTGCTGAATAAGCTGTACGGTCAAAAGCAAAGTTCAAAGCCTGACGGAAGTCTTTGTTAAGGAGGGCTTTCTTAGTTGATGTTTTTTCCTCGTCAGTTGTTTTGGCAGTATACTTGTAACCTTGACGATCAATGTTTACACCTAAACCAGCGATTCCTGGTCCAGCTGGTGTATAGTAGATATTGTCCTTGTAGTCTTCTGCCACTTTAGAATAGTTTGAACTTGTAGGGAAGAGACGAGCATAGCTATAAGCTCCACTTGTAAAGTTGCGTTCAAGAGATTCTTGGTCGGAACCATCATAGAAAGCAAGGGTAACTTTGTCAAGGTGAACATTGTCTTTATCCCAATACTGTTCATTCTTAGCGAATTCGATAGAAGATTTAGCTGTTAAACTTTTCAGCAAGAACGGACCGTTGTAAAGCAAAGAAGTTGGATCTGTTGGTTTAGCAAAATCATCTCCTTTTGATTTTTCAAATTCCTCGTTTAATGGCCAGAAGATTGAGTAGGACATCTTAGAGTTCCAGTATGGTTCTGGCTGGTTCAAAGTATACTCAAGAGTATAGTCATCAACTGCCTTAATACCTACTGTAGAAAAATCCTTTGAATTTCCAGCTTTATAGTCAGCTAGACCTTTAACTGAACCTTCTGCTAGATAAAGCGCTTCTGACTTTTTATCTGCTGCGTGCTTCAAGCCATTTACAAAGTCTTTGGCTGTTACTTCAGCGTACTCTTCTCCATCAGAGGTAAACCATTTGACACCTTTACGAATCTTGTAGGTATAAGTCAAACCGTCTTTTGAGACTGACCAGTCTTCTGCAACTGCAGGAGTCAAATTCCCATATTTGTCATTTGTAAAGAGACCATCGATACCATTTGAAGTGGCAACTTTAGTGCTTTGTTTCCCTGAAATGAGGTAATCCAATGTTTCTGGGTCAGATGAATAAACATAACCAAAAGTTTTTGGTGCTGTTGAATCAGATGATTTTGAAGAACCGCAAGAAGCTAGTACTCCTGTTGCTAATAAAGCAATACCTGCTGCAACAAATACTCTACTTTTTTTCATATTTTTAACTCCTCTTGAAAAATTTAGGCTTATTGGAAATTATAACATATATCTTCTAAAAAGTAAACGAATTTTCAGAATATTTAGGCGTATACTCTCAAAAAACTTTCATCTGTCAAATTTCTACACTCTTTGTTTGCTATCTGGGTGATTAGAATGGCAAATTCACAGCCCGTAAAGACTGATTTTCAGACTTTCTCTCTCGGTTTTAAAGTCTGTCATAAAAAGGGAAAGTTTCCTAAATTGGATTTTCGTTTAAGAAACTATTGACGTAGAATCATTTTCAAGGTATAATAATAAACGTTGAGGCGGTATAGCCAAGTGGTAAGGCACGGCTCTGCAAAAGCTTGATCGTCGGTTCAAATCCGTCTACCGCCTTATAGTAAACCAAAAGACTCCCCGTGAGTCTTTTTTTTTATAAATGGGAGCTTGGGCACCTGATGGTGTCTTAAGCTCCTTTATTCTGTTTCTTCTTCATTTTCTATTTCAGTGATTTGAACTTTCA